>CAIJJH010000178.1 GCA_903820955.1 uncultured Micrococcales bacterium | reverse complement strand
CCAGGAGGATATTGGAAGTCGCCGAAGGAGAATCCCTCAAATAACCCGTTGCTTTTTTAGCGCCAGGTAGACCTTAGGAACCCGATTCGATCATAAACAGTGGCGAGCGTCTGCTCGGCAAGTTCGTTGGCTCGAGCCGCCCCATTAGCTAGCAGGCGATCAAGTTCGGCCGGGTCACTGAGCAGCTCTTCGGTGCGGTTGCGAATCGGCTCGATGGCGGCAACAACTACATCGGCAACTTCACCCTTTAGGGCTCCGTAGCCAGCGCCTTCGAATCGCTGTTCAAGCTCAGAGATTGATTCGCCCGAGATGGCGCTGTGGATACCGAGCAGGTTAGAAATGCCTGGCTTGGTTTCGCGGTCGAACTGGATGATGCCATCGGTGTCGGTGACTGCGCTCTTGATCTTCTTTACGACCGCTGCGGAGTCGTCCATGATGTTGATCAGGCCCTTAGGGTCGCCGGCCGACTTCGACATCTTAGCTTCAGGGTTTTGCAGATCGTAGATCTTGGCGGTCTCTTTGAGTATTACGGCCTCTGGAATGGTGAAGGTGTCGCCGAAGCGCGAGTTGAATCTGGTGGCGAGGTCGCGGGTGAGCTCGAGGTGTTGGCGCTGGTCTTCGCCAACCGGCACTGCCTTTGGTTGGTAAAGCAGGATGTCGGCGGCCTGAAGGATCGGGTAGGTGAAGAGCCCGACGCTTGCGCTGTCTGAGCCAGACTTCTGAGACTTGTCTTTGAACTGGGTCATTCGCCCGGCTTCACCCATTCCGGTGATGCAGTTCAGCACCCAGGCGAGTTCGGCGTGGGCAGGAACATGGCTTTGGACGAAGAGCGCCGACTTTTCGTGGTCGATACCGGCTGCGAGGTATTGGGCGGCTGTGCGTCTGGTGTTGGCACGAAGCTCGTCTGGGTCTTGTGGGACGGTGATGGCGTGAAGGTCGACGATCACGTAATAGGCGTTGAAGTCGTCCTGCATGTTCGCCCAGTTGACCAAGGCACCAAGGTAATTGCCTAGGTGGAGCGAGCCGGCGCTTGGCTGCATGCCGCTTAGGAGATTGGGCTTAGTCATTTGATAATCCTAAATCGAATATTCGACAACCACGGGGGAGTGGTCTGTCCAGCGGGTGTCGTAGGAGTCGGCTCGGTGAACCTTGTAGTTCGCAGCTTTCGCCGCGAGGGTCGGGGTGGCTAGCTGGTAGTCGATGCGCCAACCGGCATCGGTGTCGAAGGCTTGGCCTCTGAACGACCACCAGGTGTATGGGCCTGGTTGTTCTGGGTGCGCTGCTCGACCAACGTCTACCCAGCCCTGAGTTTGCATCATGGTGTCGAAGTAGGCGCGCTCCTCTGGCAAGAAACCGGCGTTCTTGAGGTTGCCCTTCCAGTTCTTGATGTCGAGTTCGGTGTGGCCGACGTTCAGGTCGCCAACTACGACGACATCGCCGCCGTCCTTGAGAAGTTCGTTCATGCGCTTGGTCATGGCGTCGAGGAACTTGTATTTCTCAACCTGCTTCGGGGTGTCGACCTCGCCTGAGTGAACGTAGGTAGATATCACGGTGAGCACATTGCCGCCAAAGTCGTAGTCGGCTTCGAGCCAGCGGCCTGCCGAGTCGAATTCGTCTGGGCCCAAAACGGTGCGGCTGGCGATTGCGGGTTTGCGGCTCAGCAGGGCGACTCCAGCGCGGCCCTTGGCGCTCGCGGCATCGTGAAGAATGTGCCATTCGCCTAGCTCGGCGAATAGGGCTTCGAGGTCGGTGGTTTCTGCGCGAACCTCTTGGAGCGCGATGATGTCTGGGTCGTTTGCCTTGACCCAGTCGGCCATGCCCTTGCGAAATGCGGCTCTTACGCCGTTCACATTGATGGTTGCAACTGAAATCGTGGTCATTCCAAAAGCCTAACCGAAGGGGGTTAGTCTGCTTTTATGAAACTCGAACAGGCCAAAGCCAGCACTCTCGACTTCGTGCGCAAAGGGGCGATTTATCAAATTTTTCCTGACCGGTTTGCCAGGGATGAAAGTGTTCCAGCCGATCGTGAGTTAGTGGAGTGGGGAACCGAACCGACTCCGCAAAACTTCTTTGGCGGAAACCTGCGAGGCGTCGAGCAAAAACTCGACTATCTAGCCGACCTGCGCGTTGGAAACATCTACTTCAACCCCATCTTTGATGCCCCTAGCAACCACCGTTACGACACAAAGAGCTATTTTGAGATTGACCCGTTGCTTGGGACCAAGGAGGATCTGCGGTCGCTCACCGCGGCGGGTTCGACGCTTGGAATCGGCGTGATTCTCGACGGGGTATTCAACCACTCCGGTCGCGAGCTGCCGGAATTTTTGGCCGCCAAAGCCGGCGATCTGGCATGGCGTGACTTCTTCACCATTTATCCAGACGGAAGTTACCAAACCTTTGGCGGGACCGAATTCATGCCAAAGTTCAACACCTCGAATCCTGAGGTAGTCGATTATTTTGCCAGAGTCATTCGACACTGGGATGATTTTGGGGTCGCCGGCTGGCGTCTCGACGTTCCATACAAATTCGCCGACGGTTTCATGAGCCAGTTGCGAACTAAGACTCGCGACCTGTCATCGGCTCAGTACTTTGTTGCGGAGGCTTGGAACGAATGGTCGTTTGCGACAGATTTCGAGGCCGTTCAGAACTATCGAACCGGCAATCGAATACTCGACTACGTTCACAAGCACTCGGCAGACAGCGAAGACTTTATTCTCGACATAATCCGCTGGTGCGGCAGTTGGGGTGACTTCAGCGTGCTTCCTCACTTTGTCGATAGTCACGACACCATGCGCTTTGCCACGGCCTGCGAGGGCAGTAGAGAGAGTTGGGAGCTGGGCTTTGCTCTACACATGTTGGTTCCGGGTGTCCCCGTGCTTTTTTCTGGCACTGAGTTGGCCCTCGAGGGAGCAAACGACCCGCATTGCCGCCTCACCTACCCATCGGCTCTCAACGCCGAGCAACGCTCCGCACTCGATTACTCAAAGCCGTGGGTTCAGCTTCGGGGTCAAAGCAAAGCGCTTTCGCACGGTGGAGTAGAGGTCCACGAACTCAAGAACCACGCCATCTTGTTTGAACGCCGCTACGATGACGAGGCGATTGAGATTTTGGTCAACACCGGTTGGCACGATGAGTTGCTTCTGTCGAATGTTGGTGGCCAGTGGTTTGACCGCAACCAGCAACAAGTCAACCTGGGTGACACCGTTCCAAAGAGAAGCCTTTACTGGCGCAGGGCTAACTAGTTTTCACCACCCCGCCAGCACGTAAAATCAAAGGCATGGCAGAGCGGGTGTTGGTTGGCGCGGGCGTCGGAAACGGCGTGGGCATTGGCCCTGTCTTTCGTGTCATCGATCGAAACCAGCGTGAGCTTTCGAGCGCAATTGGTTCTCGCCACAACCTAAGCGTGATTCGCGCTGCGATTGATGCTGTTGCTGATGAGATCGAGCAGGCTTCTGGCCGTGAAGATGTTGATGCCGTGATGTCGGCCCTCGGCATGATGTTGCGTGATGCTTCGCTTTTGGAACAGGTGAAGGCACGTCTGGCCGATGGGGTTTCGGCAGACCGGGCTATTCGCGGAGCCTTTGCTCAGTTCGCTAGGTCATTGGCCTCACTCGGAGGTTATTTTGCCGAGCGGTCTGACGACCTTGTCGCGCTTGCCGAAAAGGTTATCGACACTCTGGCCGGGGTCGACGAGGTTCAACTGCCGACCAATCCCTATGTTTTGGTAACTGACAATCTCTCGCCAATGGTCGCCTCGAAGTTGGACCCAGCGATTGTTAGGGCTGTGATTACAAGGGCGGGCACTCCAACGAGTCACACCGGTATTGTGCTGCGTTCGGTGAAGATTCCTTCGGTGGTTGGCGTGAATGCCATCGATCTTTTGGTCGACGGGGTTGATGTCCTCGTAGACGCGTCCAGCGGGCAGATTTTTGTGGAGCCTTCGGCCGAGGAGCTTGAGAACTACTCGCGTGCCGAGGTTTTTGATGAGGTTTTGCCGCCGATTGCGATTGGTGAACTGCCGGTCACTGTTTTAGCGAACTTGGGTTCGAGCGCTGAGGCAGTTGCCGCGCATCGAGTTGGCGCCCAGGGCGTCGGGCTGTTTCGCACCGAGCTTCTGTTCTTGGGTCGTCAAGACCCGCCAACTCTAGACGAGCAGGTGCTCGAATACACCAGGCTTTTGAGCCAGTTCGAGGGTCAGCGCGTTGTGGTGCGCGTGCTCGACACCGACACCGACAAGCCGCTCCCGTTTTTGTTCACGGCCGGGTCGGGCAAATACGCTAATCGCGGTTTTCAGGTTTTGCTGGCAAACCAGTCGATTCTAGACACTCAACTCGAGGCGCTTTCGATCGCGCAAAACAATGTGCCGAAAAGCGACCTATGGGTGATGGCTCCGATGGTGATCACCGCTTCAGAAGCCAACGAGTTCGCCCGCAGTGCCAAAGCTCACGGCATTCGCAACATCGGAATCATGGTTGAGGTGCCAGAACTGGTGGAGGTGCTCGACGATGCTTTGGAGCAGATCGACTTTGTGAGCATCGGCACAAATGACTTAGCCCAGTACACCCTCGGAAAGAATCGTCACGGAGTTGGGGCAGAAATCTCGGATGCACGTGATCCAAGGGTTGTTTCGCTTATTCGCAGGGTTGTCGAAAGCGCCAGCGCTCGAAAGATTCCGGTGGGAGTCTGCGGAGAGGCTGCGGCCGACCTTGAGTCTTCGAAGATGTTCGTCGAGCTAGGTGTTGACAGTCTTTCGGCTTCGCCCGCGCTGATACCAGCGCTTCGAGAAAGCCTTAAACGGTTACCTTGACGCTCGTTCCCGAAACGGTTGTGGCGAAACGCTTCAGCGGTGTGGGTGCTGGACCACCGGTTACGGCCCCGGTCGTAGTGTTATAAGAAGCACCGTGGCGCTGGCAGATCAGGTTGGTGCCCGAGATACCGCTGAGCATTGTCATGCGGTGGGTGCAGTACGGACTGAAAGCGTGGTAGCTCGTATTGTTTGGGCGGGTAATCACAAGTTGGACCGTTGTTCCCGCGAGTGTCACCAATTTAGCCCCGCCAACCTTAATGTCGGTGGTCTTGCAAGCGATGTAGGTCTTGGATGCGGCCATGGCCGAACCACCGAGGGCCGTGAAGCCAATAGTTGCAGCTACACCAGCAAATGCACCCAGCAGACCTCTGCGACTCAGTAGCGCGTTTTTAGGTTCTTGAGGAGCATGTTCTTCGCACACAACTGTGCCGCATAGGTTTTCGCAGGTCATGTTTAGAGGTTAAAGCGGGAAGGCCATCTTTCGGTGGCCTTTTCAAAAAACTGTTAGCAAACTCTCAGGCTAAGGTTTTCCGCGAAGAATTGCCTGCTTGACCTCGGCGATAGCCTTGGTTACCTCGATGCCGCGAGGGCAGGCCTCGGTGCAGTTGAAGGTTGTGCGGCAGCGCCAGACACCCTCTTTGTCGTTCAAAATGTCTAGGCGAACCTCGGCACCTTCGTCTCGGCTGTCAAAGATGAAGCGGTGAGCGTTCACGATTGCGGCTGGGCCGAAGTACTGGCCGTCGGTCCAGAACACCGGGCAGCTCGAGGTGCAGGCTGCGCAGAGGATGCACTTGGTGGTGTCTTCGAAGCGCTCGCGCTCTTCTGGTGACTGAATGCGCTCCTTCTCTGGCTTGTCGCTCGCGATCAGGAACGGCTTTACTGCTCGGTATGCCTCGTAGAACGGGTTCATGTCTACGACCAGGTCTTTTTCTACGGTCAGGCCCTTGATCGGTTCGACGTAGATCGGCTTGGTCATGTCCAAGTCTTTGATCAGGGTCTTGCAGGCCAGGCGGTTGCGGCCGTTGATGCGCATGGCATCTGAGCCGCAGACGCCGTGGGCGCATGAACGACGGAAGGTCAGCGAGCCGTCTTGCTCCCACTTGATCTTGTGGAGGGCGTCGAGGACGCGGTCGGTGCCGTGAACGGTGACGTCAAAGTCTTCCCAACGCGCTTCGAGACCGTCTTCTTGGTTGAAGCGGCGAACGAAAAGCGTGACCTGGTAGGTCGGGATCTCGTCGATAACCTTTACGTCACTCATCAGTACTTACGCTCCATTGGCTGGTAGTTGGTGATCGTGACAGGCTTCCAGTCGATCTTGATCTTCGTGCCCTTCTTATAGGCCATCGAGTGGACCATGAACTTTTCGTCGTTTCGGGTCGGGTAGTCCTCACGGAAGTGGCCTCCGCGAGATTCGCGGCGCTCCTTCGCGGTGGCTACCAGAACTTCGGCGAGGTCGAGCAGGAACCCGAGCTCTACGGCCTCTAGCAGATCGGTGTTGAATCGCATGCCCTTGTCTTGAACTTGGACGTGCTCGTAGCGCTTGCGGAGTTCGGCAATCTTCGCGAGTGCCTCGTCGAGGCTCTCCTCGGTGCGGTAGACCTGAGCGTTTAGGTCCATGGTGTCCTGAAGTTCTTTGCGAAGCACGGCGACCTTTTCGGTGCCCTTAGCGTTTCTCATGTGTTCGAGAAGCGCGACGGTCTCGTCGACGGCGTCCTTAGGAACTGGTACGTGCTTGGCCTTCTTGGCGTATTCGACCGCGTAGATTCCGGCGCGCTTGCCGAAGACGTTGATGTCGAGCAGCGAGTTGGTACCTAGGCGGTTGGCGCCGTGGACGCTCACGCAGGCACACTCACCAGCGGCGTAAAGACCAGGAACGACGGTCTTGTTGTTGCTTAGGACCTCCGCCTTGATGTTGGTCGGAATGCCGCCCATCGCGTAGTGCGCGGTTGGGAACACCGGCACTGGCTCGGTGTAAGGCTCGACGCCGAGGTAGGTGCGGGCAAACTCGGTGATGTCTGGGAGCTTGGCGTCGATTACCTCAGGAGGCAGGTGGGTCAGGTCGAGAAGAACGTAGTCCTTGTTCGGGCCGGCACCGCGGCCTTCGCGAACCTCGTTGGCCATGGCTCGAGCGACCATGTCGCGCGGGGCCAAGTCTTTGATAGTCGGTGCGTAACGCTCCATGAAGCGCTCGCCGGTTGAGTTGCGCAGGATCGCACCCTCGCCTCGGGCAGCTTCAGAGAGCAAGATGCCGAGGCCGGCTAGGCCGGTTGGGTGGAACTGATAGAACTCCATGTCTTCGAGTGGCAGACCCTTGCGCCAGATGATGCCAACGCCGTCGCCGGTGAGGGTGTGGGCGTTCGAGGTGGTCTTGAAGATCTTGCCAAAGCCGCCAGTTGCGAAGATGATCGACTTGCCCGCGAATACGTGGAGGTCGCCGGTGGCTAGTTCGTAGGCAACAACCGCCGCAGGCTTGCCGTCGTTCATCACTAGGTCGAGAACGTAGAACTCGTTGTAGAACTCGATGCCGAGCTTGACGCAGTTTTGGTAAAGGGTTTGCAGGATCATGTGACCGGTGCGGTCGGCTGCGTAGCAGCTGCGGCGAACCGGAGCCTTACCGTGGTCGCGGGTGTGGCCACCGAAGCGTCGCTGGTCGATCTTGCCGTCTGGAGTTCGGTTGAACGGGAGGCCCATGTTTTCTAGGTCGATGACTGCTTGGACGGATTCCTTCGCGAGAATCTCGGCTGCGTCCTGGTCTACGAGGTAGTCGCCACCCTTGACGGTGTCGAAGGTGTGCCATTCCCAGCTGTCTTCTTCAACGTT
>CAIJJH010000177.1 GCA_903820955.1 uncultured Micrococcales bacterium | reverse complement strand
CGGCCAGGTTAACTACTCGGCTGCCAAGTCTGGCCTAATCGGCATGGCTCGCTCGATCACTCGCGAACTAGGCGCCCGCGGAATCACCGCAAACGTCGTTGCTCCCGGATTCATCGAGACCGACCTAACCGCCGTGCTACCCCCGGAGCAGCAGGAGCAATACCGCAAAAACATTCCGGCTGGTCGATTCGCAACCACAACCGAGGTGGCAAAAGTTGTCACCTGGCTTGCCAGCGAAGACTCGGCATACATTTCTGGCGCCGTCATCCCAGTCGATGGCGGACTCGGAATGGGCCACTAAACCAAACCACCGCAACTCAAAGGATTCTAAAAATGTCTAAAGTATTCGCCGGAAAACACGCCTTCGTATCGGGTTCGTCACGAGGTATTGGTGCCGCGCTGGTCGCGCTGTTGGCCGCTGCCGGAGCCGAGGTTGCTGTCAACTACCGCGAAAAGATGGCCCGCGCCGAGAAGGTAAAGGCGGCCATCGAGGAGGCCGGCGGTAAAGCCATCGTGGTCGGAGCAGACCTCACCGATTACTCGACAATCAACGCCTTGAGAGACACCCTGGCCGAGCAATTCGGTCAGCTAGAAATTCTGGTGCTGAACGCTTCGGGTGGCATGGAAGCCGGTAAGGCCGAGGATTACGCGATGCTTTTGAACCGCGACGCGCAGGTGAACCTGGTCAAGACCATGTTGCCGCTGATGAAACCCGGTTCGCGAATCGTCTTCATCACCAGCCACCAGGCACACTTCATTCACGAGGCTTCGACTCTTCCCGAATACGAGCCCGTTGCACTCAGTAAACGTGCCGGCGAGGACGCACTTCGAGAGATGATTCCTGAACTGACCGAGAAGGGCATCGAGTTTGTTGTCGTCTCTGGAGACATGATCGAGGGAACAATCACAGCTTCGATTCTCGACCGAATGAATCCTGGAGCGCTTGACGCCCGCAAAGAGGCCGTCGGCAAGCTTTACAACGTCGAGGAGTTCGCCGCAGAGATTTTCAAGGCTGCGCTCGAACCGGTTCCGGCCAACAACACCGTCCTGGTCGGCGACACCGCCTCTTTCACACAGAACTAACTGGGGAGAATCGCAATCAGCGATTCAAGCGAATCTCCTGCGATAACGAGATCAGCGGCTTGCCGAACTATTGGCTTGGCGTTGAAAGCAACCCCTAGACCCGCGGCCTGCATCATCTCTAGGTCGTTCGCGCCGTCGCCTACAGCGATGGTCTGACCTGGTTGCAAACCAAGCTCGGCCGCCCACTCAAGTAGGCAAGCGGCCTTGACCTCTCGAGTCACGATCTGCCCAATTGTTCTACCTGTCAGCACGCCGTTTGCGACCTCAAGCTCGTTGGCTCGGTAAAAGTCGAGCACGAGAACCTTGGCGAGCGGCTCGAGAACCTGAATGAACCCACCCGAAACCGCGGCAACCTTGCCGCCGGCTTGGTGAATCGCCGCAATGAGCTCTTTTGCGCCACGTGTGACTGTGACCCGTTCAAAGGTGTCCTGGATCGCGCTTGCCGGGACTCCGGCCAGCATCGAAACTCTGGCGGCCAACGATTGCGCGAAATCGAGTTCGCCCGCCATCGCCGCGTCGGTAATCGCCTTAACCTCGGCTCGCTTGCCGGCGGCGTCCGCCAAGAGCTCAATGACCTCATCTTGGATCAGGGTCGAATCGACATCGAAAACCACTAGAAAACGACTCAAAAGGACCTCTTGCTACTCATCAGGCAATGTTATTGGCAAAATTCTGGCTGCTGT
>CAIJJH010000176.1 GCA_903820955.1 uncultured Micrococcales bacterium | reverse complement strand
TCTTCGACAACGTGATCATCGCGACCGGAATCGTCGCCTACGACCCAAGCATCATCTCGGGCATCAAAATTGGGGTAGCACCAATCGAAGATTTCGGTTACACGGTCGCGGCAGCATTACTTCTGCCAACCATCTGGTTTTTCCTGGAAAAGAGGAACAAGTGAACGCAATCAAAAAGCTGTTCTGGGTTTCTCGGCCAATCTCGTGGATCAACACCTCGTTCCCTTTTGCCGCAGCCTATTACCTTGCGAAGAGTGAGATAAATCTCACGCTAATCATCGGCACGCTCTTCTTCCTGATTCCTTACAACCTTCTTATGTACGGCATCAACGACGTCTTCGACTACGAGAGCGATCTTCGCAACCCGCGCAAGGGTGGCATCGAAGGTGCGGTTAGCGAAAAGAAATGGCATCCGCTGATTCTTTGGACATCCACGCTCTCGTGCCTGCCCTTCGTGATCTACCTGGTCGCGGTCGGCGACGGCCTCGCAAACTTCTTTCTGGCCCTGTTCATCTTCACCGTGGTTGCCTACAGCGCCAAGGGCCTGCGTTTCAAAGAGAAGCCTTTCCTCGACTCACTAACCTCGGCGAGCCACTTCGTCGGCCCGATGATCTACGCGCTGGCCCTGACCAAGACCAGCCTGATGGGTAACCTGATTGCCATCGCAGCCTTCACGCTCTGGGGCATGGCCTCGCACGCGTTCGGTGCCGTGCAGGACGTAATCGCCGACCGCGAAGGCGGAATCTCCTCAATTGCCACCTACATCGGCGCCCGCACCACCACGCGGCTCGCATTTAGTTCTTACGCCCTTGCCGGCGTCCTAGTTTTGTTTCTGCCGTTCCCCGGCAACCTCGCGATTCTCGCAGCGGTGCCCTACCTCGTTATCGTCGGCCCGTTCTGGAACATCACCGACGAAACCTGCGAAAGCGCAAACCGCGGTTGGAAGCACTTCATCAAGCTCAACTACCTAGCCGGCTTTGTGGTGACGATGCTTCTTATCTGGCTCGCCATTCGATCAAGTTAGCCTTCGAAAAGCCGCGGTCGCATAACCCGCAAGCCAGCTGCCTGGTCGGCTTTCGGTAACGATAGTGTTCGTGACCTCTCGGGCAGACCCCGAGCCAAGGCGCAAACTCCGAGGCAATTTCTTTACCCGTGAACTTCTCGGCTCGGTAGCCGATTGACTTTGCTGTGGCCAACCACTGCTTACCGTGCCCGGCATCCTTGCCGCTCAAAGCGTGAGCCACTTCGTGTAGAACAACCTGCAGAGTTTCATCGATCGTGTGCACCTGCGCGTGATAAGTCGAGATCGAAATGGTCTTGTCGCGATAGTTGCAAAGACCCGCGCGACGTTTGGCGTTGTCCCATTTGAAACTCCACACCTGCAGATCCAAGTGCTCGGCCATCTTTCGCTCGGCAAGAGCCAGCACCCGATCGAACTTGTCGATGCTCATTCGTAGGTAACGATGCTTGCCTTCGGAGAATTGTCGACCGGCAACGAAGCCAACCTTTTCGTAGGCACCAATCGCTCGATGGTTGTCGGCCAAAACCTCAAGTGTGATCTTCGAGAGCCCAAGCGTCTCAAGCCCGCACTCGACCGCGAGCGCGATCGCCTCTGAACCGAAGCCTCGCCCGAACACCGCGGAGCCAGCCAGCGCCACCCGAAGGTTCATCGAAGACTTATCAGACTTGAACTCGTTCAACACCACCTCGCCGACATACTCCCCCGCATGCAGGATCGCCCAATCGAGCCTGCCTACAGAACCGGGACGCGTGGCCAACCAGTCACGAACCTCGACAGGGGCAAAAGTCTTCTTAGTCGCCGTCAAACGCTTGGTTTCAGGGTCGTTGACCGCCGCAAAATAGTCTTCAAAAAAGCTTGAATCGAGCTGGACCAGGGTCACCAAATCTCCCTCTAGCCGAGGGGCAATTGCTGGAAAACTTGCATCGCTCATTTCGCCTCAACACTAACGCCCAAAATTGCCGAAAATATGTTGCAAAGACACGCCCTTAACGGCAAGTTCTCAGGAATCGTTTCACTAGAGTTCAACCATGGCTAATAACAAATCAAACCCTGCCTCAGCAGGTGCAATCGAAACCAACGACGTCGCCCAGATTCCAGCGGGCGAACGTCACGGCAAACCGTGGCATCTCTTCACTGTTTGGTCGTCCCCGAACCTCGAGTTCGCAACCGTATTCGTCGGCGCTCTTGCCATCATCTTTGGGCTTGACCTCTGGAGCGGCATTCTGGCAGTAGTTGTCGGTAACGCCCTGGCAGCAATTACTCACGGAATCCTCAGCACCTGGGGACCCGAGGCTGGTTTGCCACAGATGGTTCTTGGCCGTACCGCCTTCGGTAAGTTGGGCAACCTGATTCCGGCAGGTCTTTCGACCCTTGTGGCTGGTATCGGCTGGTTTGCAGTCAACACCGTTTCGGGATCTTTGGCGCTCACCACCCTGGTCAAATGGAACCTGGGCATATCGCTAGCAGTAGTTATCCTGGCTCAGATCGTGATCGCATTCATTGGTCACAACCTGATCCAGAAGTGGGAGCGTTTCACCTCCTACGGTCTGGCATTGGTGTGGATCATCGTCCTGATTGTGGTCCTTCCACAGGGTCACTACGCCGATGTGGCCAACAAGTTCAATTGGGCATCGTTCACCCTCGCAGCTGGAGCCGCCTATGGCTACACCGCAGGTTGGACTCCGTTCGCCTCGGACTACACCCGTTACCTACCTGCTAACTCGAACAAGCGCTCGCTTGGTTGGTTCGCTGGCCTAGGTAACTTCTTCAGCACCACCCTGCTAATGGGCGTCGGTGTCGTCGCTTGGACTCTTGTTGCCAAGGGCAGCCCGACCGACGTATTCGTCGCTCTGCTACCAAGCTGGCTAGCTCCACTGACCCTTCTGGCAATCGCAGTTGGTTCGGTCTCGGCAAACGTTCTCAACGTTTACTCGGGTGCTATGTCGTTCTTGGCTATGGGCTTCAAGCTCGGATTCAAGACCCGTCGCGCAATCATGGTTGCTCTCGCAGGTGTTATCGGCGGTGTCGTTGCGGTTCTCGCGGCGAACAACGTTGGCCACCTGGGCGACAACCTCGAGGGCTTCCTGCTCGTTGTTTCGTACTGGGTTGCTCCTTGGATCGCGATCGTCCTTGTGGACCGCTTCATGCGCAAGGGTGCCGACTTCGGCGCTCTAGCACTTAAAGCACGCGAGAACCTCGCCGGCCCAATCGCATTCGTGGCAGCAGCTGCCTTCTCGATTTGGGGCTTTGCAAACCAGCAGGCTTACGAGGGTCCTCTAGCCAAGCAGTACGGCGTTGGTGACATTACCGCAATAGTCGGTTTCGTCGTCGCAGCAGTACTCTACTTCGTGCTTGCAAAGGCACTGAAGACCGACAAGAAGTAACAAGAAACTAACGAGAGGCCTCGGCAATGGATTTCAAGGTTGGACAGATCTTCGCAACAGATGAAGAGAAGCTCAGCGTTGCCATTGCCGAGGCTCACCTCGGTCTCGCGGAGGGTGGCATCCCAATTGGGGCTGCCCTCTTCGACGAGAACGGCGCACTGCTAGGCAGTGGCCACAACCTCCGTGTGCAAGAAGGCGATGCCTCGATGCACGGCGAGACCAGCGCGTTTCGTAACGCCGGCCGCCAGCGCAGCTACCGCAAGGTAACGCTCGCCACCTCACTTTCACCATGCTGGTACTGCTCGGGTTTGATCCGTCAGTTCGGCATTGGGCGCGTCCTGGTTGGGGACGACAAAAACTTCATGGGCGGCCAAGACTGGGTCGCCGAACACGGCTGTGAACTCAAGGTGATGAACGACCCGGGGCTAATAAAGCTCATGGGCGACTTCATTGAAAACAACGATGCGCTCTGGAACGAAGATATCGGCGAGGAGTAGCCCGCTAATATTGAGTGCATGACTCAACGCAATCAGCCATGGGGTTACCAGAACGCTGGAACCGGCAAAGCACCCGACTGGGAGCTACACCCAGAAACCACTGCAGTTCGCGGCGGTTTGATGCGCTCGGGTTTTGGCGAGACCGGTGAGGCTCTCTACCTTTCGAGCGGTTTCACCTACGACAGTGCCGAGCAGGCCGCCAGCGCTTTTCGCGACGAGACCGATCACTTTCTTTACTCACGCTTCGACAACCCGACCGTAGCCATGTTTGAGCAGCGCTTGGCTGCCATCGAAGGTGCTGAGGCCTGCAAGGCAACCGCCTCTGGCATGGCCGCTATGTTCGCCTCGGTTGCCAGCGTCGTAAAGTCGGGCGACCGAATCGTTGCCTCGCTAGCCATGTTCTCTTCTTGCTTCGTGGTGCTCACCGAAATCTTGCCAAAGTGGGGAGTCGAAACGATTCTTGTCGAGGGCACCATCGAGGCCGACTGGGCCGCCGCCCTTAGCCAACCAACCGCGGCTGTCTTCATCGAAAGCCCGAGCAACCCGCTGATGGAGATTGTTGACATCAAGATGGTTTCAACTCTCGCCCACAAGGTTGGCGCGATCGTGATCGTTGACAACGTGATGGCCTCCCCGGTTTTGCAGAGCCCGCTCGCCCTCGGCGCCGACGTGGTCATGTATTCGGCCACCAAGCACATCGACGGCCAGGGGCGCGTCCTAGGCGGTGCAGTGCTCGGCAGCTCCGACTACATCAACAACACGCTAAAGCCCTTCATTCGCCACACCGGCCCCTCGATGAGCGCGTTCAACGCCTGGGTTCTGCTCAAGAGTCTCGAGACGCTGACAATGCGCGTTGAGAAGATGAACGCGAGCGCTCAGGCGATTGCCGAACGCCTCGAGAGCCACCCTGCAATCAAGACCGTCTGCTACCCGTTCCTAAAAAGCCACGCTCAACACGAGCTGGCCAAGAAGCAGATGCGCGGTGGCGGCACGACCCTCGCGATTGAGTTTGCTCTGCCACAGGATCAGGTTTTCGCCGTCATGGACGCACTGCGGGTCATAGACATTTCGAACAACCTAGGTGACTCGAAGTCGCTGATGACTCACCCGGCGTCGACGACCCACCGACGCCTGGACGCCGCGACTCAGGCCAAGATGGGAATCACCGCTTCGACGGTGCGACTTTCGGTCGGGCTAGAAAACGTGGACGACTTATTGAGAGATCTAGAGAGCGCGCTGAATTCGCTCTAGTGCCTCGGTGATGATCTCTTTCGAGGTGCCGAAGTTGAATCGGGCAAAGTTCTTATAAGCATCGCCACCCATTTCTGGGCCTGGCACAAAGGCAACCTTTGCCTTGGCAAAAATCTCTTCATTGGTAAGCCCCAGCTCCGAGATGTCTAGCCAGGCCAGATAGCCGGCCTCCGGAATGTGGTATTTCACGCTCGGCAGCAAGCGCTCAAGCTCGGTTGCCAGGTGCCTGCGGTTTTCGTCCAGGGTCACCAGCGTCGCGTCTAGCCACGGCGTGCCATTCTCGAATGCCTCGGCCATCGCAAAAGCTCCGACGATGCTGGTTCGCCAGTGCATTCCCTCTGGCAAGGCCTTCAGCATTTCGTCGATGGAAGGCGATTGAGCCAAGATGAACGCGGCTTTTAGCCCAGCGAGGTTCCAAGACTTAGAAGAGGACGTGATGCAAACACCGGTGGCGGCGGCATCCTCGCCACAGGCCAGGTAGGGCACGAACTCGCCATAGGTGAGCGGGGCGTGAATCTCGTCGCTGAGCACTATTGCGTCATACTTGCGGGCCAACGCGGCAAGTCTCGTCAACTCTTCGCGGCTGAAGGCGCGACCGACCGGGTTGTGAGGGTTGCAGAGCAAGAAAATACGGTGGCCGGCTGCAAAGGCCCTTTCGAGCCCGTCAAAGTCGAACAGGTACTCGTGATTACCCGTGATCAGCGGAACATCAAGAGGCTCAATCTCGAGCTCCTCGAGCCAGTGGTAGAAGCCGCTGTAAACCGGGGTGTTGATGATCACTTTCTCGCCCGGCTTCAGGTGGGTGCGCAGAAACTCGACGACGGCAACGCCAACATCGGTCGCGAGGTGCAGGTAACTAGGCTCGATTTGCCAGCCCCACCGGGTCTTGGCGAACTTCTCGAACGAGGCGGCAACCTCCGGCACCGGGCCCAGGTATCCGAGGTCGTTCTCGGTGGTCATCTTGATTATTCGAGCGGCAATTGGCTCGGCGATCTGAAAGTCCATTTCGGCCACGTGCATCGGTATGACGTCCTCGGGGAACCTGCGCCACTTCGAAGAGTGGCGACCGCGCAATACCGAAAGCTCTGGGGCAACAACCTTGTTGTCAGACATCTTTTACTCCGTAACTCGACCTAACAAAAGCACTCTATCGGTTGGTTGAGCATCAGAAATCTTGTAACCGCCATCGAGCGACTCGAGTGCCCTGGCAAAACGCTCTTCGTCGTCGCTGAACAGAGTCATGAGAGGCTCACCAGCCTTCACAGTTTCGCCCTGAACCGCGTGAAGTTCGATTCCAGCGCCAAGTTGCACAACATCGTCCTTGGTGGCTCTGCCGGCTCCCAGACGCCACGAGGCAACACCGACAGCGAGAGCATCCAACTGCTCCAAAACCCCGTCAGAAGGCGCCAAAACGACGTGTGAGTGCTTTGCCTTCGGCATTGGAGCCTTAGGGTCTCCGCCCTGAGCCCGAATCATCTCGTTCCACTTGTCCATCGCGCGTCCGTCGTTCAGAGCAGCGCGAACATCGCCTTCGACACCGGCCAAACGAAGCATCTCCTCAGCAAGCATGACGGTCAGGTCAACAACGTCGGTTGGCCCACCACCGGCCAAAACCTCGACCGACTCTTCGACCTCCAGAGCATTACCGATCTTCCGGCCCAAAGGCGTCGACATGTCGGTCAGCAGAGCCGAAACCTTGAGCCCGGCATCCTGCCCGAGCTTCACCATGACCTGAGCCAACTCGGTTGCGCGATCCAGAGTCTTCATGAACGCGCCCGAACCAACCTTGACGTCGAGCACCAAAGCGGAGGTTCCCTCGGCAATCTTTTTTGACATGATCGAGGACGCAATCAGCGGAATCGCTTCGACCGTCCCGGTCACATCTCTCAGCGCATAAAGTTTTTTGTCGGCGGGAGCCAAACCAGAGCCGGCTGCGCAAATAACCGCGCCAACCTCTTGAAGTTGCCTAAACATTTCGTCGTTAGACAACGCAGCCCGCCAACCTGGCACGGCCTCCAACTTGTCCAAGGTTCCGCCGGTGTGACCAAGGCCACGACCCGAAAGTTGTGGCACTGCTACCCCGAACACCGCAACCAAAGGAGCCAGGGGCAAGGTGATCTTGTCGCCAACACCACCGGTCGAGTGCTTATCGGCCGTAGGCCTGCCAAGACTCGAGTAATCCAAACGCTCGCCCGAGGCGATCATCGCCATTGTCAAGTCTTTGATCTCACGGCGACTCATGCCATTCAACAAAATCGCCATGGTCATGGCCGACATCTGGTAATCGGCGACCACGCCGTTTGTGTAATTCTCAACCAACCAGTTGATGCCTTCGGTCGAGAGCTCACCGCGCTCGCGCTTTTCGACAATCAGTTGAACCGCGTCAAAACTCATTTATTGAAGGCCTCGAGATCCCGAGGGCCAAAGGCGTCTGGCAAAACTTCTTCGATTGTTTTGAAACCAGAAAGTGTTTCCAACACCATTCCGGGAGCAGAGTGCTCAAACAAAAGCTGGCGGCAACGGCCGCAGGGCATCAAAAGGTTTCCGTTGCCATCGCAACAGGTAAAAGCAATAAGTCTTCCGCCACCGGTCATGGTCAGGTTCGAAACCAAGCCACACTCGGCGCAAAGCCCGAGCCCGTAAGACGCATTTTCAACATTGCAGCCCGAAACCACTCGACCGTCTTCGGTGAGAGCAGCTGCTCCCACCGGAAACTTCGAGTACGGCGCGTAGGCGCGCGCCATAGCCTTCTTCGCGACCTCGCGAAGGGCGTCCCAGTCAATGCTGGTCATAGTTTTTCTTTCTAGAAGGAAGTGGTTAGTTCTTCTTCTCGTTGTTCTGCTTGCACTGGCAGTCTCCGCCGCAGCATCCGTCTGACATATAAATCACCTCCGTCTTTCATTCTCATTATGCGTCTTGCGCACTAGGAATAACCCCTAAGCAGTGAGGTTATTCCGAATTCGCCTGAGAGTCCCCTCTTAAAACGCATGAATTAGCGGGAGATGCTCAGGATTCGATGCCTATCAAAGGAAGTTGACATACAGGATCGTACCTTTGCGAAAAGAAAGAAATCCCGGCCCTCGTGAGAAGGAACCGGGACTTCGTGCACCCCCTCGGACTTGAACCGAGAACCCACTGATTAAGAGTCAGTTGCTCTGCCGATTGAGCTAGAGGTGCGTGTTGTGAAGACAACAAGTGTCAATAATAGCCGATAAATGCGGGCGCTGCTAGTTCGTGTTAGTTGGCGGTTTACTGCTTGACGTAGGGCTTGCCGCTGGCGGCTGGGCCGGTTACCTTGCCAACCAGGCCGGCTACGGCGATGACTGTCAGCACATATGGAAGCATCAGTAGGAATTCGCTAGGCAGTGGTGATCCGATGATGGCGAGGCCGTATTGGAGGTTTTCGGCGAATCCGAATAGCAGGGCGGCGCAGGCAGCTAAGAGCGGGTTCCAGCGGCCGAAGATCAGTGCTGCGAGCGCGATATAGCCCGCGCCGTTGGTCATGTTTTGGCCGAAGGCTCCGACCTCACCGAGGGTGAAGAACGAGCCTCCGAGGCCGGCTAGCGCTCCGCCGATCAGCACTGAGGTGTAGCGGGTGCGGAATACGTCGATGCCTACGGTGTCGGCGGCCTTAGGGTACTCGCCAACCGCGCGAACTCTGAGGCCCCACTTGGTTTTGAACAGGGCGATGTAGACCACGGCTAGAGCGACATACATGAGGTAGACGATTGCCGTTTGGTTGAAGAAAACCGGACCGATGATTGGGATTCCGCTAAGGCCCGGAATCGGCAAGTCTTTGAAGCGCTCGGGTTGGTTGAAGACGAAAGGGTTGTCCTGCATGAGGGTTCCGTAGAGGAAGTTGGTGAGCCCGGCAACGAGGACGTTAACAACGACACCGACGATGATTTGGTCCACGCGATATTTGATGCTGAACACCGCGAGGAGCCAGGCAACTA
>CAIJJH010000175.1 GCA_903820955.1 uncultured Micrococcales bacterium | reverse complement strand
GCGAACCGTGATCCGGTTCCGGGACAGTGCCTGATGGGTAGTTTAACTGGGGCGGTTGCCTCCTAAAAAGTAACGGAGGCGCCCAAAGGTTCCCTCAATCTGGTTGGTAATCAGATGTCGAGTGTAAGTGCACAAGGGAGCTTGACTGTGAGACTGACAAGTCGAGCAGGGACGAAAGTCGGGACTAGTGATCCGGCAGTGGCTTGTGGAAGCGCTGTCGCTCAACGGATAAAAGGTACCTCGGGGATAACAGGCTGATCTTGCCCAAGAGTCCATATCGACGGCATGGTTTGGCACCTCGATGTCGGCTCGTCGCATCCTGGGGCTGGAGTAGGTCCCAAGGGTTGGGCTGTTCGCCCATTAAAGCGGCACGCGAGCTGGGTTTAGAACGTCGTGAGACAGTTCGGTCTCTATCCTCTGCGCGCGCAGGAATTTTGAGAAGACCTATCCCTAGTACGAGAGGACCGGGATGGACGAACCTCTGGTGTGTCAGTTGTCCTGCCAAGGGCACCGCTGATTAGCTACGTTCGGGAAAGATAACCGCTGAAAGCATCTAAGCGGGAAGCTTGCTTCAAGATGAGAATTCCATGACTTAGGTCGAGAGGCTCGCAGCTAGACTACTGCGTTGATAGGCCGGATGTGGAAGTGGGGACTAAAGACCCATGGAGCTGACCGGTACTAATAAGCCAATAATTTGATAACACTTTTTGCTACGCGTCCACTATGTGGTTCCCGAGTACGGGAATCACGACCAAACTTACGTTTGATCATCGATTCACAACTCAATAGTGTTTCGGCGGCCATAGCGGAGGGGAAACGCCCGGTTACATTCCGAACCCGGAAGCTAAGACCTCCTGCGCCGATGGTACTGCAAGGGTGACCTTGTGGGAGAGTAGGACACCGCCGGACTTAATTTAGAAAATGGCCACCTTTCGAGGTGGCCATTTTCGTTTAACATACACAAAACTAGGAGAGTCTCATGGCAGAAAGAAACGACCGTGGCGGTAAGCCACGTCGCGAAGGCCCTGCAGGGCGATCGGATCGCGGCGATCGAGCGCGTCCAGCTCGTGATTCGCGCGATGGTGCTCCTGAGCGTCCGGCCTGGCAGACTCGAGTCACCACCAAGGTGCGCTCTGACAAGCCAAAAAGCCCACCGATCCCAGAAGAAATCACTCCGGCCGACCTTTTGATGCCGATTCGGGTGCAGCTGAAGACCCTTTCGGCCGAAAATGCCGAAATGACCGCTCGTCACCTGGCTATGGTCGATCTTTTGATCGAGCAGGACCCGGCTTTGGCGCACCAGCACGCTGTTGCGGCCGCGGCTCGAGCCGGACGAATCCCAGTGGTTCGCGAAACGCTCGGCATTACCGCCTACCGCACTGGAGATTTTGCTCTTGCCCTTCGTGAACTGCTGACTCACCGACGAATGACCGCTTCCAACGACCAATTGCCACTAATTGTCGACTCTGAACGCGGTCTCGGTCGCCCGGAACGTGCTCTAGAGCTCGCCCGCAGCGTCGACAAGGCCACCCTGAGCCCGACCGTTCGGGTGAATTTGGCCATAGCCACCTCGGGTGCGCGTCTGGATCTCGGTCAAAATGACCTAGCTCTTGCCGAACTTGAGAT
>CAIJJH010000174.1 GCA_903820955.1 uncultured Micrococcales bacterium | reverse complement strand
TGTTGCAAGTTTTCAGGAATCTCGAAACCCTTTTTGATCATCGAAGCGGCCCATAGTCGCCCGGCGCGGTAAGAGCTTCTGACTAGCGGCCCGGAGAGAGCGCCTAGGAATCCGATTTCCTCGGCCTCTTGTGCCAACTCGACGAATTCCTGAGGTTTCACCCAGCGCGTCACGGGGTGATGGCGCGTGGTTGGGCGAAGGTACTGGGTGATCGTAATGATGTCCGTACCGGCAGCGTGAAGATCCACGAGCGCCTCAGAGATCTCCTCGCGGGTTTCGCCCATGCCGAGAATCAGGTTCGACTTGGTAACGAGGCCGGCGTTGCGGCCCTGGGTGATTACATCGAGCGAGCGGTCGTATCTGAACGCGGGGCGAATCTGCTTGAAGATGCGCGGAACGGTCTCTAGGTTGTGTGCAAACACCTGTGGTTTTGCGTCGAAGACCTGCTGCAGGTGTTCAGGGTTGCCTGAGAAATCTGGAACTAAGATTTCGACTCCGGTGCCCGGCGACTGCTTGTGAATCTGTCGAATGGTTTCGGCATAGATCCAAGCACCTTCGTCGGCTAGGTCATCTCTGGCGACACCGGTAACCGTGGCGTAGCGAAGCTGCATCTGGGCAACTGATTCACCGACACGACGGGGCTCATCTCGGTCTTCGGGGGATGGCTTGCCCGTGTCGATTTGGCAGAAGTCGCAGCGTCTGGTGCACTGCGAACCACCGATTAGGAAGGTTGCTTCGCGGTCTTCCCAGCACTCGTAAATGTTCGGGCACCCAGCCTCTTGGCATACGGTGTGCAAGCCTTCGGTCTTAACCAAGTTGTGCATGGCTTGGTACTCGGGGCCCATGACAGCTCGGGTCTTAATCCATTCGGGTTTGCGTTCAATTGGAACCTCAGCGTTTCGTGCTTCGATTCTCAGTAAACGACGTTCCGGTGCCTCTGTCATAGCTCTACTTTGCTTATCTCTTTTAGGTGGCGCATGACGACCTCTGTTGCCATAGCTGTGGTGATGTTGGTTCCGGTTAGTGCACTCAAGGTTGTCGTTGCTGCATCTTTGATGCCGCAAGCAATAATCGTCTCATAGGGAGCCAGCGAGTTGTTGCAGTTCAGTGCAAAGCCGTGCATTGTCGTGGCGTCGGCCACTCTGATTCCGATTGCTGCGACCTTCACGAAGTCGTCGCCCTGGCTTACCCAAACGCCCGATCTGCCGGCCACGCGCTCACCGAAGACGCCGAATTCAGCGATTGTGTCGATCAAGACCTGCTCTAACCAGCGCACGTAGCCAACTACATCGATAGGGTTCGGTAACTGCATGATGGGGTAACCAACCAACTGGCCTGGGCCGTGCCAGGTGATTTTGCCTCCGCGGTCGACGGCGATTACGCGGGTCCCGTCGGTCGGGTGTTCTTCGTCTTCAGTGCGCTTACCAGCGGTGTAGACGGGGGAGTGCTCGAGTAAGACAACGGTGTCTGGACGAGCGCCCGAGGCAACTTCTCGGTGAATCTCGCGCTGCAACTCCCAGGCCTGTTCGTAATCGACGAACTCGGGGTCTAGTC
>CAIJJH010000173.1 GCA_903820955.1 uncultured Micrococcales bacterium | reverse complement strand
CTGCCGATCACCGAAGCTCGCAACCACTTCGAAGCTCAGGGTGCGCGCGATGCCCTCGTCGAAGCGTCCGGCGCCCTGCGCGTCCTGGCCGTCAGCCTGACCAAGATCAACAACGACCTCCGCTGGATGGGCTCAGGCCCTAACGCCGGTCTTGGCGAACTAAACATTCCCGACCTTCAGCCAGGCTCTAGCATCATGCCCGGCAAGGTCAACCCGGTTATTCCTGAAGCCGTCATGATGGTCTGTGCCCGAGTCATCGGCAATGACTCAACAGTGGCTTGGGCCGGTGCCTCAGGCAACTTCGAGCTCAACGTAGCGATCCCGGTCATGGGAAACGCACTGCTTGAAAGCATTCGACTTCTCAGCAACTCCTTGAGACTACTGGCCGACAAGACCGTTAAGGGCCTCGAAGCCAATGTTGAGCGTTCACTGGCGCTTGCCGAGTCGAGCCCAAGCATCGTCACGCCACTAAACAAATTCATCGGATACGAAGCGGCTGCAAAGATCGCCAAGCACGCCGTCAAGAAGGGTCTAACCGTTCGCGAAGCAACCATCGAGCTCGGCTACGTTGATGGCGAAAAACTCACCTTGGAGCAGCTAGACAAGGCACTCAACGTGCTGTCGATGACCAAGCCTGCGGAATAAACAAAGCTAGGAACTAAGCAGCCTTCTTCTCAGTCACTTTGCCGTCTTTGATGGTTAGGTGACGCTGAGCCTTCTTGGCAATGTGGCTATCGTGAGTGACGATGATGAGGGTTAGCCCCTTGTCTTTCCACAACTTGACCAGCAGCCCGACAATATCATCGCGAGTTGCCTCGTCGAGGTTTCCGGTTGGTTCATCGGCCAACAGAACGCTAGGTTCTTTGACCAGAGCGCGAGCAATTGCCACGCGTTGCTGCTGCCCGCCCGAAAGTTCGCTCGGGAGGTGAGTTGCTCGGTCGCTTAGAGCTACCGACTCGAGGGCGGCAAGCGCCCTCTTGTTTCGCTCGTCCTTCGATAAACCAAGTGGCACGAGAGCCATCTCGACATTTTCAAGCGCGGTCAGTGTAGGAATCAGATTGAAGCTCTGAAACACAAAGCCGATTTTTTGGGCACGAAGGTCGGCTAACTCACGGTCGCTCATCTCCTGCATAGGCTCATCGCCAAACATCACAGAACCCGAAGTCGGTTTGTCGAGAGCGCCAAGCAGCTGCAGCAACGTTGACTTGCCTCCACCGGTCGGGCCTTGGATCGATATCATCTCACCCGACTTTATTTCAAGATTGATGCCATCGGCGGCCTTCACGATTCCGCGCTTGCCCTTGTAGGTTTTGGTAACTTCACTTAGAAAGTACATTCTGGTTCCTTTATTCGACGCTTCTGAGGGCAACTGATGGGCTGAGTCTTGCTGCACGCAATCCACCGAAAGCACCGGCGAGTAGACCGCCGAGAACTGCAAAGGCGATCGCGAGCAGGATTATGCCGGGGTCAACCGAAGAGTGCAGAGCTAGGCTCACACCGGTTTTCGCTGTGCTGGCAGCGTGGCCGAAGCCACCTGGATGGCCACCGAAACCTCCGGGCCTTCCACCGAAGCCATTGGAAACCTGAGCCACAGTTGCCGACAGGGTTGGAGCCCAGTTGTTCACTGCCCAGACCCCTCCGAAGCCGAGAGCAACACCTACAACGCCACCGATTAGACCATTGACCAAGGATTCACCGACAACTTGGCCAACGACGCGACGCGAACGCCAGCCGATCGCCTTTAGGGTTCCGAATTCACGAATTCGACGGTTCACGCCAGATGTCGTGAAAAGAATAGAGGTGCCAAAAGCAGCCAGCAGGACGATCGCGCTCAACCAGCCACCCATGTCGTTCACCAGTGACGATGCGGTTGCTAGCGAACCACCCACAGTCGATGCAAGCTCTGCCGAAGTCTTCACGGTCGCCGTCGGAACCGCCTTTTGAATTGCAACCTTGATTGTCTGCAGATTTGCCGAACTGTTTGCCGCCACGTAAACGTTCGAGTAAACACCGGTGTTGGAACTAAGGTTTTGAGCAACATCTATCGGAACGTAAACGTTCGATGGAGTGCTAGCGGCGGTTGAAGTGGATGCAATGATTCCAACCACCTTGAAGGTTTTACCGCCAATGGTCAGAGTCTTGCCTGCAGTGATTGAGTTGGTTGTTGCGTAGCCCGAATCGACCTCCGCAACGTATGTTCCCTTGTCGGAGGCGGTAAAAACGCGACCGCTCTTGACAGCGATAGCGGCCATTGGGCCGATCTTGGCGCTTGCAACACTGACGCCTTCAACTGTGAAACTGGTCACGCTGAACGAAGACCCACCTGCGCCATCGGTCCCACCGGTTGGCCTGAAGTGATTTGAGCCACCGCCGATTTGCCCACCAGGCTGGCCTGGAACACCTTGACCGAAGGTTGGCAGGGTTCCGTTGAAGGTAACACTGTTAAGTTTGAGGGTTGCAACGGTGGACTTCACCCCAGCGATCTTCGAAACACTGTCAACCTGTGCCTGCGTGAGTGTCCCTGTAAAAGGATCTGATCGCAATTGCGAACGACTGAAAGTCCTAGTCACGCCTGATGTTCTACCGTCGTTACCGCCAATTGCGAAGCGTTGAGAACCCTGCCCAGGAACGGACGTCTTCGAAACGCTGATATCTGTTCCGATACCGTAAAGACCGCTAAGAGCTTGGGTCTGGGCCGACTTGATTCCCCCAGAAACCGAACTTACGACAACTACGAGCGCAATTGCGATGGCAAGGCCAGAGGCGACGAGGGCGCTTTGGCGCTTCCTCTTGGTCAGCTCCCGCCCGAGATATCTAAAAAACATTGGAGCCTCTCTGATGATGAATTGTTAAGGTTGGCTTTACTCTAAAACAGGAATCCGAGCAAAAACCTCTTGCCCGCTGTAAGTATCCTGTGAGTTCTATCGCGACAAGCGAATGAATAACGCGAGCCAAAAACCAGCCAATAGGTAGGGGCCTAAAGCGATTGTCGAGGACCTAGTGATCCGGCTCATTGCGACGCGGATCAGCACGACCAAGCCTGCGAGACCGAAGGCGAGTGCAAGACCCATCGCGAGAAGATCAACTCCATACCAGCCGAGAGTCAAACCAATCGAGACCAAAAGCTTGGCGTCACCCATGCCAAGCCAGCCTCTGAAGCTCAAAAAAGTGCCGACGCCGAAAAGACTTACCCCGCAAACCAGGGCAACGGCCATTCGATTCCAATCGGCTGCCACCAGCAAACCTATGAGGGTAATCGCGATAGCGGGGAGGGTCAGCTTGTTTGGAAGTCGACGCTCACGAATGTCGAAAATCACCAAGGGGATGCTGGCTACAGCAAGAAACCCCGATCCGATCAGTTGAAACATTCGGAAAGGTTAAGCACGAAGTGCAAAGCCTAGATAAGTTATCCCCAGCTACTGATTTAAGAAGGCGGCTTGTGTGGGCAAATTGCGCCAAACCACAAAAGCGACAATCAGCGCAGACAAAATCGAGATCAGGATTATGTGAGTGCGCTTGCCGGGCTTCGCCTTGGCGATTAGGTAATAGGCGATTGCTAGCAGTGGGCTGAGGCTGAGTAACTGGTTGTAGTTCCAGGCGGCAACGAAGTCGCCGTGCAACAGCGACGCTAACCAGCGTTGACCGCCGCAACCCGGGCAATAGATACCTGTCGTCGAGTGGATCGGGCACTTGAGCCAGAGTTGATTTGGAACGAGCTCGACGTAGGCAACGGCTAGGCCGGCGAGCGCTAGAACTCCTGCGACCTTGGTTGAGCGGCCAAGGGTGGTCATGCACTAATTATCTAGCAGGTCCGTAACCAGCGCAGCAATTGCCGAGCGCTCAGACCTGGTTAGCGTGATGTGACCAAAGAGGCTTTGTCCTTTCAGCGCTTCAATAACTGCGGCGATGCCGTCGTGGCGTCCGACTCTCAGGTTGTCGCGCTGGGCGACGTCGTGGGTGAGCACAACCTTGGAGTTTTGGCCGATGCGGCTGAGCACCGTGAGCAGGACGTTGCGTTCTAGTGACTGCGCCTCGTCGACGATCACGAATGCATCGTGGAGTGAGCGTCCGCGAATGTGGGTCAGCGGCAGAACCTCGAGGATTCCGCGTTCGACAACGTGGTCGATGACTTCTTTAGAGACGAGTGCTCCGAGGGTGTCGAAGATCGCCTGGCCCCAGGGGTTCATCTTTTCGTTTTCGGTGCCGGGCAAGAAGCCGATGTCTTGGCCGCCAACCGCGTAGATCGGGCGGAACACCATGATCTTCTTGTGGGCTCTGCGCTCGAGAACTGCCTCTAGGGCGGCGCAAAGCGCTAGAGCCGACTTGCCGGTTCCGGCACGTCCACCGAGGCTAACGATGCCTACCTCAGGGTCTAGCAGGAGGTCGATGGCGAGGCGCTGTTCGGCACTGCGGCCGTGAACACCGAAGACGTCGCGGTCGCCGCGAACCAGCTTGACTGTTTTTTCTGGGGTAACCCGCCCGAGGGCTTGGCCACGTGCCGAGGAGACAATTAGCCCGGTGTTGGCTGCCATGTCTTTGACCTCTTTGGTCTTGAGGGTCTCTTCGTCGTAGAACTTCGACATCTCTTCTGGAGAAATGCCGAGTTCGGCAACGCCTGTCCAGCCGGAGTCGACCGCCATATTGTTGCGATACTCCTCGGCTCGCATGCCGAGGGCGGCAACCTTGACGCGCATCGGTAGGTCTTGCGAGACGACCGTGACGTCGTTGCCTTCGTTGGCGAGGTTAAACGCGACTGCGAGGATCCTCGAGTCGTTATCGCCGAGCTGGAAGCCGACCGGGAGAACCGTCTGGTCGATGTGGTTGAGCTCGACCCTGAGGGTTCCGCCCTCGCCGACTTCGATCGGAAAGTCGAGGCGTTCGTGCTTGCTTCTTAGGTCGTCGAGAAACCGCAGGGTCTGGCGCGCAAAATAACCGATCTCGGGGTCGTGACGCTTCTTCTCAAGTTCGTTGATGACGATGATCGGTATGACCACGGATTGTTCTTTGAACCGGAACAGTGCCTTTGGGTCGCTCAGAAGAACCGAAGTGTCGAGGATGTATGTCCGAAGCTTTTCACCTGCCTTCGCGCTTGAAGCGGACTTTTGGGCGGTGGTGGCTTTAGTCACACATGCTCCTTTATTGAAGGCTTGTAGCGACTATATGCCTAAACAGCGAGACGGAATTAGAGCGACACGCCCGAATGCGTGTTTCGTAACCTGCGCTTCACCTAAGCGCCGAAACGGCGGTGTCGGCGCTCGAAGGCGCGGATTGCTCGGAGGAAGTCCACTCGGCGAAAGTCGGGCCAGAGGGCTTCTTCGAAGTAGAACTCCGAGTTGGCGCTCTGCCAAAGCAAGAAGCCGGAGAGGCGCTGTTCACCCGAGGTTCGAATGACCAAATCTGGGTCTGGCTGGCCGACCGTATAGAGGTGTTCGGTGATTAGTTCCGGGGTTAGCAGGTCGGCGAGCGCCTCAACGCTCGTGCCGGCCTTGGCGTGTTTCTTCAGGATCAAACGCATGGCGTCGGCGATCTCTTTGCGGCCTCCGTAGCCGACCGCTAGGTTCACATGAAGTCCGGTCGCCTTCTTGCTCGCCTTCTCGGCGTCCTCGAGTTTCTTCAGAAAATCTTTTGGCAGGCTTTCTCGGTCGCCGACGAGTTGCAGTTTGAAAGACTCGGACGCCGCCAGATCACCCGCGAGGGTGCCGATGACATCCATGAGTTCGCCCAGTTCGGTGGAGCCGCGCTTGGTCAGGTTGTCGGTGGAGAGCAGGTAGAGGGTCGCAACATTAACGCCGATGTCTTGGCACCAGCCGAGAAACTCGATTACCTTGGCGGCTCCGGCTGCGTGGCCGTGAGCGGTGGTCGTGCCTGGCTTGCGCTCCGCCCAGCGACGATTGCCGTCGAGAATCACGCCGATGTGGCGCGGGAGGTCCTCGAGAGTGAGCGAGTTTTCAAGTGATCGCTCATACAGCCGATATAGAAGGTTTCGCACAGGGATAGGCTACTACTATGAGCCTGCCGATCACCTCTGGCTATAGAGAGCCCGAAGAGAAGAAGCCGAGTTGGCGCGGGTGGATTCACACCGGCGTCTTACCACTGGTGATTGCCGGCGGAATCGTCCTGATTGTTCTCGCCCACGGCGTCCCGGCAAAAGTAGCCTCGGCAGTCTTCTTCGCCTCCTCCTTTTTGCTGTTTGGAAACTCTGCGCTCTACCACCGCTTCAACTGGAGACCGAAGGTAAAGGTTGCGCTCAAGCGAATCGACCACGCCAACATCTTCTTGCTGATTGCGGGTAGCTACACCCCGATAACCGTTCTT
>CAIJJH010000172.1 GCA_903820955.1 uncultured Micrococcales bacterium | reverse complement strand
TCGAGTTCAAACTCGTCGATTGCGACGAACTGGTAAGACTTCAGCTCCTTTAGCGCGTTTGCGAAGCCAAACGCCCCAACCAACGCTGTGTAAGCGATGAAGCTACCAAACACCTTTCGCTTGACACTCATGGCGTGAAACGTAGCCGCCAGCAAGTGGGTCTTGCCGACACCAAAACCACCGTCGAGATAAATGCCGGGCGCTTTCGATGCCTTTCCTCCAGCTGCAAACTCGATCAGCTTGGCTTTAGCGGCGGCCTGGGTCGGGTGATCAGTTGCTGCGATGTAACTGGCAAATGTGGCATCCGCGAATTCCCGTGGTGGCACAAGTTCCGCGATGAGTTCAGCGGCTTTGGCAACAGGATTGCGCGTAATCAGGCTGTTTGCAATGCCTTGAGTTGCCAATTATTACCTTCTTGGGTTTCGTGGGCCTTAACCTTGTATCTATAGCCTAAATCCCCATTGGAGTTGACCCGCATGCCTATCGGCTTTGACACTGACGCAAAGATCAATCAGTACGCTCACCCCGAGGTGTTAGTAACCACCGATTGGGTCGCAGCCAACCTGGCTACTCCGGGTGTAGTCATTGTGGAATCAGACGAGGACGTGCTTCTCTACCAAACGGGGCACATCCCAGGCGCCGTCCGCATCGACTGGCACACAGACTTAAATGACCCTGTTAGACGCGATTACCTAAGCGACCAAGCCTTTGCAGAACTGCTTGGTAGCCGCGGAATCTCGCGAGACACCACGGTAATTCTTTACGGGGACAAGAGCAACTGGTGGGCCTCATACACACTCTGGGCCTTCAAACTCTGGGGTCACAACGACGTGCGCCTGATGGACGGCGGAAGAGACAAGTGGCTTGCCGAAGGTCGCGATACCGTGACCACAGCAACTGAGGTAACCGCTGTCGCGTATCCGGTGGTCGCACGCGATGATTCGGTTCTCCGCGCCTTCAGAGACGACGTCCTAGCGCACCTGGGTTCGGCCCTAATCGATGTTCGATCACCCCAGGAATACTCTGGCGAACGCACTCACATGCCCGACTACCCCGACGAAGGCGCGCTGCGCGCTGGCCACATCCCCGGTGCTATTTCGGTGCCCTGGGCCAAGGCGACTAATGAGGACAAAAGCTTTAGAAGCCGAGAAGAGTTGGAAGCTCTTTACCTGGGTGAAAACAAGCTAACGCCTGGCGAACCCGTCATCGTCTATTGCCGCATCGGAGAGCGTTCCAGCCACAGCTGGTTTGTTCTGCATTACCTTCTTGGTTTGCCTAACGTGAAGAACTACGACGGCTCGTGGACAGAGTGGGGCTCTCTGGTTGGCGTCCCTATCGTTAAAGGCACAGAACCGGGTAAGGCATAAGTCTTGGCAAGCCTCGACCAGCAACTTGCTGACCTCTCTGCTGACTTTGCCGAGTTGATTGTGCAAAATCGCCTCGACCTATTGCTCGAGTTCGCCGATGCACTTCCAGAGGTACCTGAGCGCTTGGTCGGGCACCCGGATCTTCTGGAGCGAGTTGAGGAGTGCCAGTCCCCCGTCTTTCTCCTCGTCGAAATCAGCGATGGCATAGTCACGATTCACTTCACCGTTCCTCGAGAAGCTCCAACCACAAGGGGCTTTGCGAGCATTTTGCACTCGCTTCTAAACGGACGAACTGTGCAAGAAGTGTTGGCAGCAAGCGATTCGATTCCCGACTCCCTGTCGCTCTCAGACGCCGTATCACCTCTTAGACTCCGCGGCATGCGGGGAATGCTCGCCCGCATCAAACGACAGGTCGAACAGAAGTCCTGATGCTTCCCGAAATCTACCTGACGCTGCCAAAGACGCGAGCAAACCTCGTGCAGGGGTTGGGCGGGAGCTTCACTGATTCACTCGGTTCGTCGCGCGGCATCAGCAATGAACTTGACAGGCAACTACTTCTGCAATTGCGGACACTTGCGGATGTAGTGGTGACAGACGGTGAGACCGCAAGACGCGAGGGCTACCGAATACCCAAGGCCTGCGATCTAGCAGTGATCACGAGGGCCGGATACGTTCCCGCGGCTGGAGTCTCAAAAATGAAATACGTTGAATTGCGAGTGTCTCCGACGGAAGCAATTCGTCAACTACTCGAGTCTGGTTACCAGAGGATTCTGATTGAATGCGGGCCGAGCTTGGTTGCCGAAATGATATCTGCTGGGCTAATCAATCAGCTCTGCCTAACCAATACCTCTCACTCAAAAGCGGACCTTCCTGCCCTGGGAATAGGCACTGCGAGGCTCGATTGGAGCCAACAACAATCAGACACAACGTTCTCCGTCTGGAGTCAAATACAGGCTTCCTAGGCACTTGCGACTTAGCCTTAAAGCGATGATAGAAATCCAATACGACGATGACGCGAGCGCTGATTTCAAGCTCGCGATTCTGGCCTTGCGCGAAGCCGAGGTCCGGCCTGAAGTCAATATCGTTCAGATCGAATCTCCCCAGCACCTGGCGAGGCACTCGCTTGCTTTTTCATGCGACGTAGACGCGGAATCGACCTCAGCAAAAATTGATTTGGGAACCGGCCGATTCGTTTTGCTTTGGGACGATCTGCCGCAAGACAACTGGACCGGAAACTTTCGGGTGATTTGTTTCGCCAAGTCTCCTCTGGAAACCGATATCGGCTTTAACGACGAGAGCAGCGACCTTGCTTGGGCCTGGCTCACCGAGGCGTTCGAAAAGCGTCAAGCCGAGATTAGCGCGGAGGCAGGAACCACCACTCGCGTCATTTCGGTCGGTCACGGTTCGATTGCCAATCAAAAGCATCACGCCGAGCTCGAGCTTCGAGCATCGTGGTGTCCAACCGGTTCGAATTTTGCAGCACACATCGAAGCCTGGCAAGACCTGATATGCATGATGTCTGGCTATTCGCTCCACGGTGAGGACGTTCCTGACATTGAACGACGAGCCTGATCTCCTCCCTCTCCTAAGCGCTCCGAGAGTTGAAAGCGTCTATGTCGACGACCTCGACGTCCTGAACGCGGCAGTGCAGGATCTCCTCGCTGCAAGCGGCTATCTAGCTGTGGATGCAGAACGAGCTTCGGGTTTTAAATACAGCCAGCGAGCTTATCTCGTGCAGCTTTACAGAACAGGCTCAAAGATCTACCTCCTGGACCCAATCGCGTTTACCGATGCCGAGCTGACGCAGTTATCGGAGTTCATGGCAGACACGCCTTGGATACTTCACGCGGCAACGCAAGATCTTCCCTGCCTCGCGGAGCTAGGACTATACCCGAATGAACTTTTCGATACCGAACTCATTTCGAGGCTGCTCGGTTTTGAGCGCGTCGGTCTCGGTGCTGTGTGCGAACTGGCCCTCGGAGTTCGTCTCGCCAAGGAACATTCAGCTGCGGATTGGTCAACCAGGCCCCTGCCGGCCAATTGGCTGAACTACGCGGCCTTGGACGTCGACGTTCTACCAGAGATGCAAAAGTATTTGCTGGCCGAAATTCAGGCACAGGGCAAAGAAGAAATTGTCGCCCAAGAGATGAAACACCTCTTGCGGTTTCAACCCAAGCCAGCCAAAACCGAGCGCTGGCGGTCGATGAGCAATTTTCATGACCTAAGGGAGCCCAGACAACTTGCCGTGGCTAAGTCCATGTGGGAGGCGCGCGAGCAGCTCGCTCAGAAACTGGACGTCTCACCCGGGCGCCTGGTGCCTGACTCCTCGATCGTCCACGTTGCGAAAACTCTGCCGCAAACGAAATCAAAACTCATCGGAGACAAGTCCTTTAATGGGCGAGCGTCAAGAACGTACCTGGACATCTGGTGGCAGGCTTTGGACTCCGGCCTCAGCGTCAGAGAACTCCCGCCAATGCGCATCAGCGTGGGAGGGCTACCCAACCACAGAAACTGGCCGGCGAAGTTTCCTGAGGCAGACGCTCGACTTCAGGCCGCAAAAGAAGTTATTGCAGAGGCGTCTAAGCGCCTTTTGATTCCGACAGAGAACATTTTGACGCCAGATTACCTGAGGCAGTTGTGCTTCGAACCCGAAGGATATTCAACGGTTGAAATCGGTAACCAATTGACTCAACTTGGTGCGAGGCCCTGGCAGATCGCAGAGCTAGCTGATGAACTCAGTCGTGCTCTGTCGACTGCGAAACTGCCTGTTGATCCAGCGCTCTAGCGTGCGGAACCCTCGCGCCTAATACCTGCGCTATGACGTCCCTGGCAATATTTTGTGCCGTGAGGCCAACCGATTCCAAGATCTCTGCTCTAGAAGCTGCAGCCAAGAACTCGTCTGGCAAGCCAATCTCGTTTAGCGCGGTATCGATCTGTGCGGAGCGCAGATCCTGACGAATACGCGTGCCCACTCCCCCGACCTTCACTCCGTCTTCAATTGAAATCACTAGGCGGTGGGCCTTGGCAAGGTCAAGAATCGATGCGGGAACAGGAACCACCCATCGTGGGTCAACCACCGTGGATCCGATACCCTGTGCCGAAAGCAACTCTGCAACCGCCAAACCTACCGAAGCCATTGGCCCAACACAGACAATCAAGACGTCCTTGGCGACACTCTCGCTCAACACGTCGACTCCATCTTTCATGCTTCTGACTGCAGGAATCGAGGCCGAGGCCACGCCCTTCGGGAATCTAAGTACGGTCGGGGCGTCAGAGACCTCAACAGCCTCACAAAGCTCTTCTCTGAGCCTTTGGGCGTCTCTAGGCGCCGCAATACGGATACCTGGAACGATCTGCAAGAGCGCAAGATCCCACATTCCGTGGTGCGATGGTCCATCGGGGCCGGTAACACCTGCTCGGTCAAGGACGAAAGTCACGCCGGCCTTGTGCAGCGCAACGTCCATAAGCACCTGATCGAAGCCACGACTTATGAATGTCGCGTAGACGGCCACAATCGGGTGCAAGCCACCAAACGCCATACCAGCGGCCGAGGTGACCGCGTGCTGCTCGGCGATTCCGACGTCGAAAACCCGAGACGGGTACTTCTTGGCCATCTGATCTAGACCGACCGGAATTAGCATCGCTCCCGTGATTGCGACAACATCTGCGCGTCGATCGGCAATCTTCACAACCTCATCAGCAAAAACCGAAGTCCAAGATTCGCCGCCCTTGACCTCGACTGATTCACCGGTTGTCGGGTCGATCTGACCTACCGCGTGGAACTGGTCGTCCTCGTGCAGCATGGCCGGGTCAAAACCGTATCCCTTTTGCGTTATCGCGTGAACTATGACGGGGCTGGAGTAGCGCTTCGCTTGGCGAAGTGCCTCCTCCATCTCTTTGAGATTGTGGCCGTCTACCGGGCCAATGTACTTAATGTCTAGGTTCGGGAACATGCCGGTCGGGGTCGATGCCGTGATGATGCCCTTGCCGGCGCCACGAGCCGTGATCCAGAGTAAGTTGCCGATCCAGCCAAACTTCGCCAAAACCTTTCGACTGAACCGGTAGGCCCGCTTGTAGCGAGTGTCGGTGCGAATCTTGGTCAGGTAACGCGCAAGTCCACCAATTGTCGGCGCATAGGAGCGTCCGTTGTCGTTGACGATAATGACGAGCTTGCGATCGTTGTCATCGGTGATATTGTTCAAGGCCTCCCAGGCCATTCCACCGGTCAGTGCTCCGTCGCCGATTACCGCGACGACGTATCGGTCGTCTTGGCCGGTAAGCCTGAAAGACTTTGCGATGCCGTCGGCCCAAGACAGCGAAGACGACGCGTGCGAAGACTCGACGACATCGTGAACCGACTCGGCGCGGTCTGGGTAACCAGAAACTCCACCCTTCTGTCGCAGGGTGGATAAATCGGTGCGGCCGGTTAGTAGCTTGTGAACATAAGATTGGTGCCCTGTGTCGAAAATAATCGGGTCTTTTGGCGAATCGAATACTCGGTGAATTGCCACGGTTGTCTCAACAACGCCGAGGTTTGGTCCTAGGTGGCCACCAGTTCTAGCCACCGACGAGACAAGGTATTCGCGAAGTTCGCCGCAAAGCTGCTCCAACTCGCTCGCATTAAGCGCATCCAGATCGCGAGGACCCTTTATGGACTCAAGGAGCGACATGAGCTATGCGACCAGGCTTCTCAGAACGTATTGGAGGATTCCGCCGTTGCGGTAGTAATCGGCTTCACCGGGGGTATCGATTCGCAGAACGGCGTCAAACTCGATCGCTGTCTTACCCGGCTTTGAGTGATCAGAAGGACGCGCGGTCACATGCAGGGTCTTCGGAGTGACCCCTTCGTTGAGCTGTTCGACTCCGTCGATGTCAAAGATTTCGGTGCCATCGAGTCCGAGGGAACTAGCGGTTTGGCCAGCTGGGAACTGGAGTGGCAAGACGCCCATTCCGATCAGGTTGCTGCGGTGAATACGCTCGAAGGACTCGGTGATAACCGCCCGAACGCCGAGGAGGCTAGTGCCTTTGGCCGCCCAGTCACGCGAAGAACCGGAACCGTATTCCTTGCCGGCGAGGATCACAAGCGGAATGCCGCTTGCCTGGTAGTTGCTAGAAGCGTCGTAAATGAAGGACTGCGGTGCTTCGGCTTGCGTGAAGTCTCGGGTGTAGCCGCCTTCGACACCATCTAGCAAAAGGTTCTTCAGGCGAATGTTGGCGAAGGTGCCGCGAATCATAACTTCGTGGTTGCCTCGTCTCGAGCCATAGCTGTTGAAGTCCGACCGCGAAACGCCGTGGTCGGTGAGATATTTACCCGCGGGCGAATCTGCCTTGATCGAACCCGCTGGGCTGATGTGGTCCGTCGTAACAGAATCACCTAGGACGGCCAGTGCGCGAGCGCCGGCGATGCTAGAAACCGCCGTTGGTTCAAGCTTCATGCCATCGAAGTATGGAGGTTTACGCACATAGGTTGAGTTTTCGTCCCAGTTGAAGGTAGCGCCCACCGGAGTCGGCAGCGAACGCCAGCGCTCATCTCCCTCGAATACACCCGCGTACTGCGTGGTGAACATCGCCGAGTTGATCGAAGAATCAATGGTGCTCTGAACCTCCGCAGGGGTTGGCCAGATGTCCGCGAGGAACACGTCCGAGCCACTTTGATCCTGCCCGAGGGGCTGAGTCTCGAAGTCGAAGTTCATGGTTCCAGCCAGGGCGTAAGCGATGACCAGTGGAGGTGACGCTAGGTAGTTCATCTTGACGTCGGGATTGATTCGACCTTCGAAGTTGCGGTTTCCTGAGAGCACGGCGGTAACGGCTAGGTCGTGCTCGTTGATCGTTGCGCTGATCGATTCGTCGAGTGGTCCTGAGTTACCGATGCAGGTCGTGCAGCCGTAACCAACGAGGTTGAATCCGAGTGCGTCGAGGTCGTCGGTTAGTCCGGCCGCTTTGTAATACTCCGTGACCACCTTTGAACCCGGTGCTAAAGAGGTCTTGACCCAAGGCTGCGATTTCAGACCCTTGGCTACCGCGTTGCGTGCAAGTAGTCCGGCGGCCAGCATTACCGAGGGGTTAGAGGTGTTGGTGCAGGACGTGATCGAAGCGATTGTCACATAGCCGTTGTCTATCTGGTACGACTCGCCAGCGACGTCCGCGGGTTTGGAAGCAGCGTCCGAATAGGTTTTGATGTCATTGGCGAAATGCTCTTTGGCAACCGACAATTCGATGCGGTCCTGTGGGCGTTTCGGGCCAGCAATAGATGGAACGACCGTTGAGAGGTCCAACTCGAGGTACTCGCTGAAAATCGGTTCAATGGCAGGATCGTGCCAAAGTCCCTGCGCCTTTGTGTAAGCCTCGACGAGCGCGATCTCTTCTGCTGGCCGACCGGTGAATCGCAGGTAATCCAAGGTGACTTCGTCGACCGGGAAGATTGCTACGGTCGAGCCGAATTCCGGGCTCATGTTGCCGATTGTGGCCCTGTTCGCAAGTGGAACCGAAGAGACTCCCTCGCCGTAGAACTCGACGAACTTGCCGACGACGCCATGCTTGCGAAGTTGCTCTGTGATGGTGAGAACAACGTCGGTCGCAGTTGCTCCAACGGGAATAGCTCCGGTCAGTTTGAAGCCGACGACTTTTGGAATCAGCATCGAAACCGGCTGACCGAGCATTGCAGCCTCGGCTTCGATACCTCCGACGCCCCAGCCTAGGATTCCTAGACCGTTAACCATCGTGGTGTGTGAGTCTGTGCCGACACAGGAGTCTGGGTAGGCCTGGAGCTCGCCGTTTACGATTCTGGTCATCACCGTTCGGGCGAGGTATTCGATGTTGACCTGGTGCACGATTCCAGTGCCGGGCGGTACAACCTTGAAGTCATCAAAAGCCGTTTGACCCCAGCGCAAGAATTGGTAACGCTCGCCATTGCGCTCGTATTCGAGTTCGACGTTGCGCTCAAATGCGTCTGGACTACCAGCGACGTCAATCACGACGGAGTGATCGATCACCATTTCGGCTGGAGCCAACGGGTTGATTCTCTTTGGGTCTCCGCCAAGGGCTGCGACTGCTTCGCGCATGGTGGCGAGGTCAACGATGCAAGGCACTCCAGTGAAATCCTGCATGACAACGCGAGCGGGTGTGAATTGGATCTCTGTGTCGGGCTCGGCCGATGGATCCCAGTTCGCCAGGGCGCGGATGTGCTCGGCCGTGATGTTGGCTCCGTCCTCGGTTCTGAGGAGGTTTTCGAGCAAGATTTTGAGGCTATAGGGCAACCTTGGAGCGTCTGCTGAGGCGAGCTTGAATATTCGGTAGCTTTTACCGCCGACACTCAATATTTCACTTGCTCCGTAGCTGTTAACTAGTGACAACCAGCCCACTCCTTATTTCTTGATTCCTAAGTCGAAAATACCACTACTTGGCTTCGCGTATTGACCGGCGAACCGCCAGCCAAGTGAACCAAGCACACAGTGCGTAGAGCGGAATCCCCATCACGAGTTTGGTTACACCTAGAGCAACGACCTGATTTGCAAGGTAAAGCGGCACTTCTACCAAGAGGCGGAAGCCGAACAGGGCAACCCAGATCAGCGTTATCAGGGAGTATTTGCGCCTGAGATGCACATCCTTGCGCCATGAGCCGCCGGAACTGAGCATGCCAATCAAGACGCCAACGATGGGCCAACGAATAAGTATCGATAACCCTAGGACCGAGAAGTAGATGATGTTAGTCAAAAACCCCTGAAGGTAATAATCGCGCGCATGCGCAGCATCCACGCCGTTTCGCAGTGTTAGGTAGGCCGCTAATCCAATGCCAAAAAGCCCGCTGATTGCCTGCGCGAGAGGACGCTTCCGAAGAATCTGACCGACGATGAAAACCAGTGAAACAACTGTGGCTAGGACGACTGAGAGCAAAACATTTTGACTGAAGATGTATGAAGTCGCGTAAACGACTCCAGGGATCGATGCCTCGGCAATACCCCAAACTCCCCCGAGGCTTGCGAGCAAAGACTTGCCATCGAGTAGGAGCGAACCGTCCTCATGTCTCTTGATGCCCAGCTTGTTAGCGCCGGCTTTCTCATCAGCCATCACGAGAGGGGTCTCGGCGGCGCTATGACACCGGCTGGGACTAATAACTCAAGCGGCTCACGCGGTGGCATTGCTTGGTCACCTCTGTGCACGACGATGGAGCGAAATACGGTTTCGATCTGCTCATTCGCCACCAAGTCCTCAAGAGCTGCACCCGTAATCGACCCCCTGAGGAACCACCGCGGGCCGTCCACGCCAATGAACCGAATCCTGCGGCTAGAACCGTCCTGTTGAGACACTCTGGTGTCGATACCCCTGCCGAGTTGCCCGGTGTAAGGCAAGACTGAACCACCATCGGCGGTAATCGAAGTCTCGAGTTGACTCAGAACTTCGGACCACAGGCCGGCCAACTTCGATGCTGAAAACACCGAAACCTGCAAGGTTGAATCAGCAACATCTATCGTGATTGCCACTACCTTTCCGGTAGCTTCCTCGACCTCGATTTTGATACCAACACCCGGTTTCGGAACCAATCGGAGTGCGCCGAAGTCAATGAAGCCTGGCGCAAGATTAAGCTCGCTCGAGTCAAAAGGACCGTTCTGCGCGCGATCAGACGGGGCGAGCTTTTCGATCACGCGATACCCGTCGAACCAAAGCCAGCTTGGCCGCGAAACGAACCCGGTAGCACTTCGACACGAACGAATTCGGCACGTAGAACGGGTTGGAACAAGATTTGGGCAATACGGTCGCCGATGCTGATTTCGAAATCAGATTCCGAAGTATTAAGTAGTGTGACCGCTATTTCGCCGCGATACCCGGCGTCGACAGTGCCGGGTGCGTTTAGGACGGTGATTCCGTGCTTCGCGGCTAAACCGGACCGCGGGTGAACTAGTCCCACCAGGCCGTCTTGCATGGCGAGGGACACACCGGTTGGCACTGTGAGGCGCTTACCCGCCTGAATGGTTACCGCCACTGAAGAACGCAAATCAGCCCCAGCATCGCCCGCTTGGGCGTAGTGTGGCAGCATTTCGTCGGTGCATACGATGAGCACTTCGGTTTGTTCCATCCTTAGAGCGTAATCTAAGTTCATGCCTACAGACCTTTACCGCGAACGGGTTTTACCCAGCGGGCTAACCTTTGGACTCGCACCACTACTTGGACTGTTTGTATACGCGATTGCGCTACCGCTCAACGCGGTACTTGGCTTGTGGCTAGCGATTGCCGCCACTTTGATCCTGACGGTTTGCCTTTACTCGCTGGCACCCGTTATCGTCGCAACAAAGGGAGAGTTTCGGGTGGGCAGAGCCACAATCGAGCGCAAATTCTTAGCTTCGATACACGAAGTCTTGACCGAAGACATTTTTGCCGAGCGCGGCCACAAGCTGGATTCGAGAGCTTTTACCAGTTTTCAGGCGTCGGTTCATAGTGCTCTGAAGATTGAGATTGCCGACCCGGCCGACCCAACGCCTTACTGGCTATTCTCGACGCGCCGACCCGAAGAACTTAAGTATTTTCTAGAAAACTAGTCGCACTCGATGCAAACTGGGCCGGTTTTCTTCTTGCGGCTCAGCAGCGAATGGTGCTTGACGATGAAGCACTCGCTGCAGGTGAACTCGTCCTGCTGAACAGGTACAACGGCAACGCCGTCGAGGTCATCTGGAATCGCTTCCGAGGCAAAGCCGAAAGCCTCTTCGAGGGCGCGAACGTCTGTTTCGCCGTGGCCGCCGCCATCGGTAGATCCCTCTTTGATAGCTTCGATCGACTCGTGGTCGTCGTCGTTCTTTCGAGGTGCGTCGTAATCCGTTGCCATGCCCGTTCTTTCAGTCGCATTTGTAAAGCGCGAGTAGTCTCTAACAACTTCTTGCAAAAGGCAACCGCGCCACACTATAACAACGAGGATTACCAGTTATTCCAAAGATTCGAAATGAGACACATTTAGGCAACTTAAGGATAAATCGCACCTAATGGTGGCAAACTGCTACACAAAGGCAGGTATCTCATGCAAGACATAAGGTTTATCAGCGGCGATGGCGAGTCGCTAGTCCTCGAGACTCAAGAGGGCGAGAAATTTCGTCTAGCGGTCGACTCATCAATACGGGCCGCAGTAAAGACGTCCCCCAAAGACGAAGCGGAGCACGTTATGACTCCCCGCGAAATCCAGGACGCGGTGCGCGCCGGCTCCACTGTTTCGGAGCTCGCAAAGGCGAGCGGGGATTCCGCTGAGTACTTATACAAATTCGCTAATCCAGTGCTTGAAGAACTCGAGCACATGGTCGCAGCGGCACTGAGTGTGCGCGTAGAGATTGAACCGGATCGCTTCAACGAGGTGCGACACCGCGAATTCGGCGAGCTAATGCTGGAACGTTTGCAAAACGGTGGAGCATCTGGCGCCACCTGGCGGGCTAGTCGCACTACCCCATTTACCTGGGAGATTACCGCTTCGTTCGAAACCATGGGAGGCACTGGCGAGGCCGTCTGGACATTCGACCCGCGCGCCGTCAGTCTTAGCCCCGAGAATGAAACCGCGATCGGGCTCTCAAGTCAATCGGGCTTCGGCGACGCGCCAATCCCAAAACTAAAGGCTCTGGTTAACCCGACAATCAGTCCAGCAGTTAGCGAGACCAAGCCGGCTGAAGTCGAAGCGCCGACCGAGCTACTCGACGCTTTCAGACAGAGGCGCGAGGCTGCCGCAGCCCTAGTAGAGACTGAACCTGTAGAGGCCGAGGACGCGTTTCCTGATGAAGTCGACGAACCCTTCGAAGCTCTCGAGGTTGAGGAGTTCGAAACTGAATCAGAGCCAACGGTCGACGTCTCTAAGAAGGGTCGTGCACCGATGCCCTCCTGGGACGAGATAGTCTTTGGCGCTAAATCAGACGAACAGCCCAGCACGGATTAGAGGCACACGCATTTCTTCGTCAGAAATGCCACCGTGCTGCCCCACCATCGCTAGGCTTCGCGGATTCGCCGTCCTGCGGTCGTAGCAGGCGTAACCCGGTTTGGCAATGATGACCAGGTCGGGAGCCTTACCCATCGTGCGAAGTTCCGGAGCTATCCAACCAAGAGCAATTAGTTCTTCGGGCGTCACAGCGTATACCTGCGTTCCGGCGAGTTGCAGCGCTGTTCTAGCCCCAACTGCATCACCGTAAGCAAAGAGCGCCCTCGGGTCGCCCACGGCGAAGGAGACGGCGTCGCTAAATCCAGGGATATCCTCGAGGTAAATCTGTCCAGAGACCTCAACGTCGACGATGCCATGGTCGGCGGTCACCAAGACACCAAAATCTCCGCGCAGCAAGGCGATTGCCGAGTCAATGGCCTCAAGGGTTTCCCTCCACTGTTTCGAATCGACACCGAATCTATGTGCG
>CAIJJH010000171.1 GCA_903820955.1 uncultured Micrococcales bacterium | reverse complement strand
CTCAAACACCGCAACATCAGCGACGAAACCCTCGCCATCGAATACCTGATCACCGCCGCAACCATCGGCGGTCTCTACAAGCGAAACGCGAGCATCTCGGGGGCCGAAGCCGGTTGCCAGGGCGAGGTCGGCTCGGCTTGTTCGATGGCCGCTGGAGCACTAGCCCAGATTCTAGGCGGAACGCCTCGACAGGTTGAAAATGCCGCCGAGATTGCCATGGAACACAACCTTGGCTTAACCTGCGACCCGGTCGGAGGCTTCGTCCAACTCCCGTGCATTGAACGCAACGCCATCGCTGCCGGCACAGCCGTCGCAGCCGTGCGCCTCGCCCTCAACGGAACCGGCGTTCACAAGATATCGCTCGACACCGTGATCGAGACCATGCGCCAAACCGGTGCCGATATGTCGACCAAATATAAGGAGACCTCGATGGGTGGTCTCGCCGTCAACGTCGTCGAATGTTAGCCCTTTAGCCACCTTTGATTTTCGGCTAAACTTATCGAGTTCCATGGAGACGTCGCATAGCCCGGTCGAGTGCGCCTCACTGCTAATGAGGTAACCCTGAAAGGGGTTCGGAGGTTCAAATCCTCTCGTCTCCGCAGAAAAAGAAATCCCGCCAACCATAACGGTCGGCGGGATTTTTTCCTGTCCGTAGGGCGCGAACCAACGAGCAACTAACCGGACACACAAATGCCTTGCCGAAGGCGCAGCAATCTGTTTATACTCATTGATGAGGGATCTCATCGGATTGTGTGTCCGATTCGAAGCTCACCTGAGCTTCAAACTAATGCCCCCGGCTGCTACCGGGGGTTTAGTTTTTAACTGGTCTGAACAAAGTCGCGCTTTCTGCCAGTTTCATAATCTTGGGCTAGAAACCGGCTCTAAAACGGGCCTGTGGGTAAGCGGCAAATAGACTTGGGGAACCAATAACGAAAAGGGCTCCTCGATGTCTAACGTTCAAATTGCCGGCTACAAGCACCGCTGGCTCGTTCTAACCGTCGTGCTCATCGCCGAGATGATGGACCTCCTCGACGCCACCATCGTCAACGTGGGTGGCCCGGCTCTCGCCGAAAAGCTTCATGCCACACCGACTGACCTTCAGTGGGTGATCGGTGGCTATGCTCTTGCTCTCGGTTCTGGCCTGATCCTTGGTGGTCGCCTCGGAGACCGCTTCGGCCGCCGCAACATGTTCCTTTTCGGCCTCATCGGCTTCACCCTCGCATCACTAGCCTGCGCCTTCGCGCCAACCGTCTTGGCGCTCATCGTCCTGCGCTTTATTCAGGGTTTCTTGGGTGCAATGCTCTTGCCTCAGGGCTTCGGTTTGATTCGCGACGCGTTCCCGCCAGCAGAGTTCGGCAAGGCCTTCGCCGCCTATGGCCCGGCCTTCGGCTTGGGAGGAATCCTCGGCCCAATCATCGGCGGCTTCCTGATTCAGGCAAACATTCTCGACCTAGGTTGGCGAGCTGTCTTTCTGGTGAACGTGCCAATCGGTATCGTCGCGACCATCCTGTCTTACCAATATGTTCAAAAGACGGACGCCGACAAGACCATCAAAATCGACATCTTTGGCGCACTTTTGGTCATGGTGGCGTCCGGACTTTTGGTCTACCCGCTAATCAAAGGCCAAGAAGCCGGTTGGCCGCTTTGGACTTACCTGATGCTCATCGGTTCGGTCCTCGGATTCCTACTTTTCGCAAGGCTTGAATTCGCCGCTAGAAAGAAGGGCAAGACCTCACTGATCGACCCAACCATCTTCAAAAAGCGCGCCTACACCTTCGGCCTAGCCGGTCTCGGTCTCTACTTCGCTGGCTTCACCGGCATCTACCT
>CAIJJH010000170.1 GCA_903820955.1 uncultured Micrococcales bacterium | reverse complement strand
CGAGCGCGCCGCGGGCCGCGAAAGCCCTCGCCTCGTGCGGGGGCTTTCGTGCTTCGGAGTAGATTTGAAGCAACGAAAAGGTTTCAGATGGCCAACCCTGTTCTAATTTTTGACGGTGACTGCGGTTTTTGCACCTCGTCGGCCAACTTCATCGTGAAGCACTCGAAGGCCAGCGTGATCGCACACCCCTGGCAGTTCATCGATGTCACCGAATACGGGATTCTCTTACCCCAAGCGCAAAAGCGCGTCTACCTGATTGACCAAGGCCATGCTTTTGGCGGGCATGAGGCTTTTGCTCAACTGCTCAGGCTGCAAAAGAACTGGCTGCTGACCGGAATCGCGTTTCTTCTGGTCGTGCCGCCGTTCTGCTGGCTGAGCGCTGCAGGCTACGCGCTAGTAGCGAGGTTTCGCCACCGGCTACCCGGTGGCACCCCCGCTTGCAAGCTTTAGTTCAGCGAACCGCCGACCCAGTTGATGGTCGCCTTTGAAGTTGCGCTACCGCCGTCGATCTTGACTGTCACGACGCTCGAACCCTTCTTCTTTGCGAAGTTGCTCAGGTAAACGGTGACAATTCCCTTGGCGTCTGAGGTTGCGACCGCGGTAGAAAGATATGCGCCGATTCCGGTGAACTTCACGGTCACTCGAATTCCAGCCGCCGCCTTGCCGTCTTGGGTGACCTTGAACTGCACGCCGCCGGCTCCGCCAGCAAGTGCCTTAGAGCTGGCTGCAAGGGCAGTGACCTTATTGGTCGGTGCCACAAACATGACCTGGGCAATTCCAGACTCCTGAATGTTCGGGCCAGCCAAGATCTTGAATTTGAAAGCCGCCGCCGAGGTCACGTTGCTCAAACCCACGTGAATCAGAGCCTTGCCGACACCGTCGAGCCTGAAGAAACAGGTGTGAGTGTCAGATGAAAGCACTTGAGGGTCACAACCCGTTGAGCTGGTGCCCGCCGAGTTAGCCGCCAGCGACATACCGAGCGAGCCGGTGACATCGAAGATATTGATCTGCGAAAACTTGCCAGCGTTTCCGGCAGGAGCGGTGTAAGCGAAGTCGAAACCGGTTGCCTGAGTCGAAAGCGAATAGCCGTTTGCAATCGTCTTCGAATTGGTGGCCACGACTTTCACGGCACTGAGGTTCGGGAATGTGATCCAAGTGTTATCGAATGCGTGAGCTGGCAACGCTACGAGCGTCAGAGCCAAAGCAGAAATTATCGTGATTATTTTGCGCATTTTTCGCCCTTTTCAATTCGAGGACGCGCGCACACACGTCCTCTGACCATAGCACCGAAAGATGGAGTTGCTTGTAAAGTTAGGGGCGTAGGCCAAATGTGCCTGAAATAGGAGGGCATCATGGCCCAGAAGAATCCGTCAAAGAACACCGCCAAGACCGCACCAGCGAAGAACCTAAAAGAGAAGCGTCTTGAGAAGAAGGCCAAGTCGGCCGCAAAAGACAAAAAGAGTGAATAAGAGAAGTAGCTTCGCTGCACTTTTCGGCGTTCTACTAGTCTCGGCAATACTCACCGGCTGCACCACCATGGGCGAGCCGACCGTGAGCGCGAGCCCAACTGCCAGCCCCATGACAGCTTCAGAGGCGAAGGCTGCTTATAAGGTGATAGCGAAAGCAAGTTGCGATGCTGCCCAAGCTTCTGGAGTGGTCGAGCAGACTGGCGATACCACTGTCGTGATGACGCCCAAAGACAAAAATTACAAAGACTACAACGCTGCCTATTTCACTAAGCCAGATACATTCGCAGTCATTTGGGAGCTAACTGGCTTGGCTGCTTGTGCCGACTGGTATGAATTCAGCATGGCCGACGAAGCAGGCAAAGAGGCTGCAATCAGTGTGAGCTTTGACCCGGCCGGTGGCACTTTCGCAACGAGCCAGACGTTTGATGGTTCGGCTTTGAAAGCCTTGATCACGGTTGACGCCGGACGAATTGGTATTTCTAAGAATCCGGACACCAACGCCATCACTAGCCTCAAATACGGAAACCAGAATGCCGAGGACCAAAACATTTTGGTGACTGCGGTAGACCGATACCTGAAAACGATTGGCTAGTTAGCCGTCCAAGAAGGGCTCGAGATATTTCGCTAGGTCTTGCAGCACTCGCTGATCTATGGAGTGGCCGAGCCCCGAGTAAGTCTTCGTTACGGCTCTAGTGTGTGACTGCAACCAACCGTTGAGGCTGGCAACGGCGTCCCGGGTGATTGCCATGTCCTCGGCTCCTCGACCATAGAAGACCTTGGGCTTCAAAGCCAACAGCTCTTCGTCGGCTGGCATCGAACCTTGGCCCACGAAGCCAGCCAAGATTCCCGTTGCGAGTATTCGACCCGGACGCGTTCTCAGAAGTTGCGTTGCCATCAAGCCGCCTTGAGAAAACCCGATTACCACCAAGGGCGAACCTTCGGGCAGGGACGAATCAATCCACGCCCACAGAGTCGCAGTGGCTTCAAGCAGTTCTTCTTTGGATGGGTTGAGCGGGTCAACGGTTTCGTACCAACCCCAACCACCAGCCTGCGTCTTTTCAGGAGCCCTTGGTGAAACCCAGGCCAAGTCAGGCAGTGAAGACATAATGCCAAGTAGGTCGCGCTCGTCCGCTCCGTAGCCGTGAAGCAAAAGCGCCACGGGATTCCCAGACTCGAGATTGTCGAGTCCGGCGGAGCTAAAGGCAGTAATGGCAGTCATCATCTCAATCTAGGCCAGCGACGGTGCCACTACCGTCTCAGGTAGTGGCGATCTCTAGCAATCGATGCGAAGCGCTCGCCGATAATCCGGTAGCCCTCGGCATTTGGGTGCAAGCCATCTGGCATTAGAGAGGCATCTGCGGCCGAGAACAACTCGAGCCCGTCGAGGTATTCGAGCCTCGAGTCTTCGCGGCGATCAACAATCGATTTGAGTAGTTCACGAATCATCGAGAGGGTTAGATCGCCGACCCAGCCTTCGGTGCTCTCAGGTGAGGACTTCAGGCGACCATCAAGCCCACCAAGGGTTGGGCCCGGCGAGGTTTCGTGGGTTTCGCAATAGATCGGTGAGATCAAAACAATGCGGGTGTCTGGTTGCGCGGCCCGAATCGTGTCTAAGAACGAGTGCACAGCAGGAACAAAGGTTCGCCGAGTCATGTTGCGGCCATTCACCGGGTTGATGCCTATTTTCAGGCTAATCAGGTCGGCAGGCTGCTCGGCAATTGCCCGAGCCGCGAACTGCTCCACGTTTGCCGAACCGGCTATTCCGAGGCTAAAGAGGTCTAGCTCGAGTTTTCGGGCGGCAACCACCGGCCAGACCCCAACTGGTTCATCGGCTTCGATGCTGTGGCTAATCGAAGATCCGTAGTGAACCCATCGAGGTTCGGTGATCGAGGCAGCCTCCAACGGCCCATCCGCCCTAATTGAAAGTAGCTCGATGTTGCAGTTGTGAGGCAGCCAGATTTCAACCAGCCGAGGGTCAGAGCTGGAAACCAACTCAAAAACTGCGACGGAGTCTTCACCTTTATCGATGCGGACCATCGACTCGCCATCCCATATCCGTCGGGCCCCATTCGAGTGAGCTACCGAGATAACTTGCTCACCGCAGGTCAAAGTCACAACGCTCGGAGGTGCCATGTAGGTTCCGTCGAGGGTTTGGTCGAGAGTGGCGCTATAAACGAACTCGATTCGAGCGGCCGAAGTCATTAGCGCGAGCCTTGCTCCCGAAGCCTGGTCGGCGACCTTCTGGGTGAGCGGGTCCACGTCGTGGTAAATGGCATATTTCGAATGCAGGCGGTGGATTAGCAAACCCCTAGAGCCACGGGTAACTTCGGCGACTCCGCGGAGGGACTCTTCGATAAGTTTCAAGTTCTCGCTGCTCATAATTCCTCAAATCTACGCTTTCAAACCTGACTTAGTATTTAGGCATGAAAACTATCGGCAAACCAGCGGTATTCGCAGCAATCCTCGGCCCAATCCAGTCGGTTATGGGCTGGCTCATCTGTGGAGCTTTAGTCGCCGGCTACGACCCAGTGAGACTCACCATCAGCGACTTGGCAGCTCCCGAATCGCCAACCCACTTGCTTCAGTCTTCGTTCTTCATTCTCGGTGGCACGCTCACGATCATTGCCGCCATCTACGCGAGAACCTTCGCAATGCCTGGCCGAGTAGCCCTCTTAGTCTCTGGTCTCTGTACCTACGGACTAACGATTTTCCCAACGCCTCTTGAAGGCGCCTCGACGATGCACCGAATCTTCGCAATCACATCATTCGTGCTTTCGGCCGGCTGGCCACTAGCCGCTATGCGCTTTCGCAAAGACGCCCCGAGCATCATCCGCCCGATTTCTGCAATCTCGATCACCGCGGTTCAAACCATTCTGGCGGTGTCATTCCTCATCGTTTGGGTTGACCCGGCAGCCACGAACATCGGCGCTTGGGAACGCGTCGTCACAACAACTCAAGCACTTTGCGTCTCGCTGATCGTGCTAAACATTTACCGAAAGCAGCGCAGCGCTACTTCGGCATAAACATGTTCGCCGCAACCTTGATTACCAAGGACTCCGGCAAGAGGCTCGAAACGCCAGCCAAAAGACGATTGCCGCCGCCATCGATGACAGCTGGCTTTGAGCGCTTCTTTTCGAGAGATTTGAACGTCGTTGCAACCACGTTCGTGACCGGTGCCAATGAACCCATCGGTTTTGCTCCTGCGACATCGAAGAACTCGGTTTTAGTTGCTCCTGGGCTAACGGTTAGAACCCTCACCTTGCTGCCAGCAACCTCGCCCCAAACTGCTGAGGTAAACGAGCGAACGAAGGCTTTTGTAGCCGCGTAAACGGCCATTCCCGGCACCGGCTGGTAAGAAGCGGTGCTGGCGATGTTCACGATCGCACCGAAGTTGCGCTCCAGGAGCTGGGGCAGGTAGGCGGCGGTGAGATCCACGAGGGTTGCCACGTTCAAAACGATTTCGCTCTGGATGTGAGCGCGGTCTTCTTTTACGAGGCGACCACTGGTGCCGAATCCGGCGTTGTTGATCAAGAAGTCAACCTGCAGTTTCTTGGCAGAAACGGCCTTAACTAGTCGTGCGCCAGCGTCCAGGGTTGATAGGTCCATTTCAATCAGTTCGATCTTTACGTTCGAAAATCCGGAAATCTTCTTTTCAGCTGCCTTGAGAAGATCTGCTCGTCTGGCAACCAAAATCAGGTTTGTGCCTCGTCTGGCGAATTCTTCGGCATAGGCCAGGCCAATACCCGAACTCGCGCCGGTGATAAGTGCCGTTTTCCCTTTGTAGTCCACGTTTTCTCCTTTGATTTCTGTCAAGTCAATATCGCCAACAACAACCGATCGCGGTCTAATCCCAAAGAATAGCAAGCCATTTAGCGCTTGAACGGGCAGTGCCTGCAAATGTTCGTGCAGCACTTTCCGTTTCCAGCGAGAGTTTTGGCATTGAAAACAAAGAACCCTGTTTCAGGGTCAAGATACCCAGGCTCTTCGAGTTTCATCGACTCATTATGCGCGAGCATGATCTCTTCGAAATGCGGGTGCGACTCGTTCAGCAGGTCAGGGTGTGGCTGAGTCAGCTCGCGTGGGAGGGTTCTTGGCTTCGGCATAGAATCCAAAGCCTAAAACCCTCTGAATCTCAAGCGTCTTAGGCTCGCTTGCGTTAGTGTTTTTTCATGAATGAAATCCCTCGCCCAGTTGTCGAGCCAATGCTCGAACCCGCCCCAACCGTTCTCACCATCAAAGACGAATACGAAGGGTCCGGAATCGAAGCCCCAAGTGGTGCAACCGTAAAAGTTCACTACCTCGGTGTCGACTACGAATCTGGCGAAGAGTTTGATTCATCATGGGGTCGCGGTGAGCCAATCGAGTTTCCACTAAACCGCCTGATCAAAGGCTGGCAAGAAGGTATTCCCGGCATGAAGGTCGGCGGTCGCCGCATGCTTATTTGCCCACCGGTTTATGCCTATGGCGAAGCCGGTGCCGGCCACCACCTATCGGGTAGAACTCTTGTCTTTGTCATCGATTTGCTAGGTGTCGTCTAGATAAACTTTCGAAAAGGGGGATCGATGAAATTTCTGTTCTGGCGAAAGCCGCGCACTCTAAAAGTTTCTGCCCGAGAACTCGAATTAATAAAAAAAGCTGAGGCAGAGGCTGGGGGAAAAGAACTCGCGGAATACGATAGCGACGACAACATGCCGCCAACGGCTTCTAAAATGATGGTTGCGAAGCGCAACGGTAAAGGTTTCAAGAACCTGACCTTTTCTGGCAACCTTTATGAGACCAATCTGATCGACGATATCAACCAACGGTTCGCAGAAAATGAAATCCGCGAGAAGAGAAAATAAAAACCCCACTCTATGTTGAGTGAGGTTTTCATTTCGGTAGGCCCCGTCGGGATCGAACCGACGACCCACGGATTAAAAGTCCGTTGCTCTAACCAACTGAGCTAGAGGCCCATGTGCCCGAAGGCACTCGCCAATTCTAGCGCAGGTCGGCGAAGGGCTTTCTATGGCTTTTCACCCGAAATGTAGGTTGTTGGGGTGTTGAATTGAAGCATGCGTAAATTCTTGGTGATGGTTATTGCCGCCATAGCTCTGGCACTCGGCTTCAGTTCGCTCTCGAACGCGTCCACCACGTCAACAGTGACGATTCACTACCAACCAGCCGCGGGCAACACCGACGACTGGAACCTCTGGCTCTGGGAGCCTTCGCAAAACGGCTTCAACGTTGATTTCACTTCGACCGATGCTTTTGGCAAGGTCGCAACTTACACCTTTGACCACTCGGTGACAGATATCGGGTTCATCGTCAAGGTTGGAAACTTCTCGAAGAAGGACGGCACGATTGACCGTTCGATTCGAAACTTTGTGAACGGCAACGCGGAGGTTTGGGTGAGGGGCGGAGTCGTCACCGTTTACACGGCCAACCCGGATATTGTCGTGCCTAAGCCAGTGCTGCCAACCTGGGCTCAAAGCGCGTCAATCTACGAGGTGAACGTTCGGCAGTTCTCGAACGCAGCTGATGGGGCAAAGTTTGACGCCGTGAAGTCCCAGTTGCCGAGACTGAAGGCGCTTGGCGTGAAGATTTTGTGGCTGATGCCGATTTACCCAATCTCGGTTGAGGGTCGCAAGGGATCTTTGGGTTCGCCTTACGCCGTTTCGGATTACAAGGCCGTCAATCCAGAATTTGGAAGCCTAGCTTCGCTTCAGTCGCTGGTTGACGCCGCACACGCTCAGGGCTTTCACGTGATTTTCGACTGGGTTGCAAACCACACGGGTCTCGACAACGTTTGGACGGCTCATAAGGACTGGTATCAGACGGTGGTGAACGGGGTGATTCAGCCGAACAGCGACTGGACCGACGTCGCAGACCTGAACTATGAGAACGCCGATATGCGCGCGGCCATGATCGACGCCATGAAGTACTGGGTAAACACGGTCGGCATAGACGGTTACCGCTGCGACTTCTCAGGAGGCGTGCCAACCGATTTCTGGGAGGAAGCCAACACGCAGCTGCAGG
>CAIJJH010000169.1 GCA_903820955.1 uncultured Micrococcales bacterium | reverse complement strand
TGGCAGCGCTCGACCAACCTTGCCGATCTTCACGCCAATGCTTGGTCGGCCAATAAAGGCTGGGGCTGTGGTTTCGGTGAGGCCGTAGCCCTCGAGGACGGTTAGACCGATGGCTCTAAAGAAGTGACCAAGGCGTTCGCCCATCGGTGCTCCGCCGACTATCGCGTAAGAAATTCTTCCGCCCATCGCAGCGCGAAGCTTCGAATAGACCAAGGTGTCGAACAGTTTGTGCTGCAATTTTTGTTTGAGGCTCGGTCCGCTAGCCGAATCCAACGCCCTCGAGTATTCGATCGCAGCCTTCGCTGAACTGCGGAAAATCTTTCCACGCCCGCTCGATTCTGCTCGCTGTTCGGCTCCGTTGTAGACCTTTTCGAAGACTCTAGGAACGGCGAGCAGGAAGTCTGGTTTGAATGACTGCATCGAAGCAGCGACATCTTTGGCATCGGCTTGGTGAGCCACCGTGATTCCGGCTTGGACGCAGAGGACCTCGATGAATCGTGCAAAAACGTGGGCGAGTGGCAGGAACAAAAGCGTGGTGCCGCCTTCTACCAAGACTTCGGGGATTTCTAGAGTCGCATTTTTGCTTAGTTCGACAAAGCCACGGTGAATCAGCTCACAACCCTTTGGTCGGCCGGTTGTTCCCGAGGTGTAAATCAAGGTGGCAAGGTCGTGAAGCTTTGCGCTCTTGCGTCTGCGTTCGATCTCGGCATCGGTAATTCCCTTACCGCGTTCCTTCAGAACCGCAACCGCGCCATCCTCGAAGCGCCAAACCTGTTGCGTTAGAGGCGTGGATGAGCTGATTTGGTCGAATCGGGCTTGGTGTTCGGTAGTTTCAAGAAACACTGCGACCGAGTCGCTGTCTGAAAGAATCCACTGCATTTGAGCCGGCGACGAAGATTCATAGATCGGCACCGAAACAGCGCCGGCAAACCAAATCGCGAAATCAACGAGAGTCCACTCATAACTGGTGCGACTCATGATTGCAACGGCTTGGCCAGGCTGAATACCGCTTGCTACCAAGCCTTTTGCCACCGAGATTACCTCGGCCAAGAACTCAGACGCACTGGTGGTACTCCATGCGCCTTGGTCGTCTTGACGCGAATAGAGCACTAGATTTGGCGTCTTGTTAGCGCGGTTTACCAGTAAATCGGTGATGTTTTCGGAGTCGTCGGAGACCACAAGGGCTGGTAGATCGTAGGTCTTCATGCCGAAATTCTCCTAAATAACGTCGATGATGGATTTCTAGTAACTCTAGACCTTTAAACTTGTTCATTATGTATGCAATCGGTATCGACATTGGTGGCACGAAGATTGCTGGCGCTCTCGTTTCTGAGGACGGCCAGATTGTTCGTGAGCACAAGGTTCCAACTCCGGCGACCGACCCGGAGGCAATCGCCAATGCAGTAGTTGAGCTCGTTACCGAACTTTCGACGGGTGTCGAAGTGGAGGCGGTTGGCGTTGCCGCCGCGGGCTTTGTTGACAGCGAACGATCCACTATCTTGTACTCGCCAAATTTGTCTTGGCGAAACGAACCTTTCAAGGCCGAGCTGGCCTCGCGTCTCGGTATCCCGGTGTTTATCGAAAACGACGCCAATGCTGCTGGTTGGGCCGAGTATCGCTTCGGGGCCGGTCGCGGGGTTAAGCACATGATTATGTTGACCATCGGAACCGGTGTCGGCGGTGCAATCATCGTCGACGGCCACATGGTTCGAGGCGGCTTCGGCATCGCAGCCGAACTCGGGCACATCAACGTGGTGCCAGACGGGGTTTTATGCGGTTGTGGGCAACGCGGTTGCCTAGAGTCATACGGTTCTGGCACGGCTCTTCTAAAAGCGGCCAAGCAGCTTGTAGCCTCAGGCGCACCCGAAGCCAAGCGACTCGCTGAGTTAGAGTCCGAAGTTGGCAGTTTGACCGGCGTTGAGGTCTACCGGGCAATCCAGGAGCGTGACCCGGGAGCTCTGGCACTACTCACCGAACTCGGGACAGTGCTCGGGCGGGCGCTGGCCTCGCTGGTTGCCGTACTTGACCCAGAGTTAGTGGTAATCGGTGGGGGAGTTAGCGCTGCCGGTGATCTTTTGCTCGAACCGATACGCAAGGCTTACCTCGAACACCTTCCAGCTCGCGGGTTCCGCCCCGAGCTTCGAATCGAAGCAGCCACCTTGGTCAACGATGCCGGGGTGGTTGGCGCTGCCGATCTAGCCCGTATCGAATTGACCAACGACTAAAGTTGAAACCTAATGGCTTATTTCATTCTTAAAAACCTTCTTCTCGGACCGCTGCTGAAGTTGCTGTTCCGTCCGTGGGTTCGCGGAATGGAGAACATTCCAAATTCCGGTGCCGCGATTCTGGCGAGCAACCACCTTTCGTTCAGCGACTCGATCTTTTTGCCACTGCAGTCGAGGCGCCCACTGGTCTTCCTTGCCAAGAGCGAGTACTTCACCGGAAAAGGCGTCAAGGGCGCCTTGGTCCGTTGGTTCTTCAAGGGCACCGGTCAGTTGCCGATCGATCGCTCTGGTGGCAAGGCGTCCGAGGCGGCTTTGAATACCGGCCTGATGGTTCTCGGTGGCGGGCAAGTTCTAGGAATCTACCCTGAAGGCACCCGAAGCCCAGACGGGCGTCTCTACCGCGGGCGCACCGGTATAGCGCGCATGGCACTCGAGGCAAAGGTGCCGGTCTTGCCGGTCGCCATGATCGATACCGAAAAGGTTCAGCCGATTGGCAAGAAGCTTCCTCGCATCCGCAGAATCGGAATCGTCGTGGGGGAGCCCCTCGACTTTTCAAGATTCGACGGTATGGAGGGTGACAGAATAGTTCTTCGTGCAGTGACGGACGAGATCATGTATGAACTGATGAAGCTCAGCGGCCAGGAGTACGTGGACGCGTATGCATCATCGGTCAAAGAAAAACTGGCACGGGCCAGGTAGGCGGAACTTTTGAATCTCGTAAATGACACGTCGGCAATCAACGACGGACTGGATAACTACCTAAGCCTGCCTGCAGCGCAGCAGCCAACCTGGCCAGACGCGAACGCGTTGGCACAGGCCAAGGCCGAACTCGCCAAGCGCGCGCCGCTTGTCTTCGCCGGTGAAGTAGACACTCTTCGAGCCAGACTCGCCGACGCCGCAGCCGGCAAGGCTTTTCTCTTGCAGGGTGGCGACTGCGCCGAAACCTTCGCCGACGCAACGGCCGAAAAGATTCGCAACCGCGTAAAGACCATGCTTCAGATGGCAGTGGTTTTGACCTATGGCGCTTCGATGCCGGTCATCAAAATGGGTCGCATGGCCGGGCAATTCGCTAAGCCGAGATCTTCGAACGATGAGACCCGAGAAGGCGTCACTCTGCCCGCTTACCGTGGCGACGCGGTGAACGGCTACGACTTCACCCTCGAGTCGCGAACGGCAGACCCTCAGCGTCTCCTTCGCGCCTACGAGACCTCTTCTTCGACCCTTAATCTAATTCGCGCGTTCACCAAGGGCGGCTTTGCCGATCTTCGCTCGGTGCACGAGTGGAACCGCGGTTTCGCAAACAACCCGGTGAACGCTAAATACCTCTCGATGGCCCGCGAGATTGACCGAGCCATAAAGTTCATGGCCGCCTGTGGCGCCGACTTCGAAGAGTTACGCACCACCGAATTCTTCGTCAGCCACGAAGCGTTGCTCTTTGACTACGAGCGCCCGATGACTCGAATTGATTCACGAACCGGTGCTCCATACGACTTGAGCGGTCACTTTGTCTGGATCGGTGAGCGAACTCGTCAGCTCGATGGCGCTCACGTTGATTACCTTTCGCGAGTTCGCAACCCGATTGGCGTGAAGCTCGGGCCGACCACATCCACCTCCGACGTGCTAGCTCTCATCGATAAACTCGACCCAAACCGCGAACCCGGACGCCTGACCCTAATCAGTCGCATGGGTGCCGGCAAGGTCCGCGAAGAATTACCAAAGCTGGTCGAAGCCGTCAAGGATGCCGGGGCGACTCCACTTTGGATCACCGACCCGATGCACGGCAATGGAATTACGACTAAGAACGGCTACAAGTCGCGTCGATTCGATGATGTTATGGATGAAGTCGCCGGATTCTTCGAGGTGCATCGCGCAGCAGGCACTTTCCCTGGCGGAGTTCACGTAGAGCTCACCGGAGACGATGTCGCCGAATGTCTCGGCGGCTCTGAGCTAATCGACGAGGGCACTCTGGAAGAGCGTTACGAGTCACTTTGCGACCCGCGTCTAAACCACAGTCAGTCGCTCGAGTTGGCATTCTTGGTTAGTGAGTCGCTGACCAAACGCTAGCGAGAAACGATGGTGACGGTGTCACCAATTCTCAGCGTCGCACCCTTTGACGCGCTGGCGCTCTTAACCTTCGCGATACCCCATCTCGAGGTCAGCACGTCGGTGTCTACAACAACCTTTAGACCCAGTTGTTCTAGGGCCAACTTGCTCGCGGCGATCGTTTCGCCCACCACCTTGGGCATGATCACTTTGTTCGTGCCCTTCGACACGGTCAGGTCCACCGAAGAACCCTTAGTCAATTCGATGGACTGAGGCACGAGCGAAACCACTTGGCCGCTGGCGACCGTGTCGTTATAAACCTGAGTGACCTTTCCAACCGTCAAGCCGGCAGCGGTTAGTAGGCCTTTGGCGACGTCCAGCGAAACCCCACTCACCACAGGAATCGGACCAAGAGAAACCTTGAGATCGATGTTTGACCCATCGGGCAGCACCGAACCATCGGCACCGGTGTAGTCGTAGATTGTGCCGAGAGGTGCGTCGTTGAACGCCTCCGAGGTTTTGCCGATCCAGAAGTTCGCCCCCCGAAGCGTCGCAGTGGCTTCTACCAGATTCTTGCCAAGCAAGCTTGGAACTGAGTTGAGCTTTGGACCGATAGAGAGATAAGCCTTTAGAGTTCCACCACGGATCAGGTACGAGCCGGCTACCGGATCGGTACGGGTCACCGAGCCAACGGGCTGGTCGCTGTTTTCATCAATCGTGATCAGTTTTATCGGGAGCAGCCCGACGGTGCTCTGAGCATCGGCCGCTGACATTGAAACCAGGTTTGGAACTGTGATCACAGCGCCCGGGCCAGTCCCGAACCACCAGCCGACGCCCAAGCCAAGCAGTATCGCGCTCACGGTGATTGCCAACCAGGTGGCCAGTCTTCTTTTCGGCTTTGGCTCTTGGTCTAGGTCTTCAAGGTCGGCGGGGCTTATCAATTCGGTTTGATCCGAAATTCGTTCGGTACCTTGCGCTATGACCCTGGTTTGATTCTCCTGTTTCGAGACCAGGGCCAAAGACTTCAGCTCCGAAAGCATTTCGGCCGCAGTATCAAACCTGAGGGCGGCGTCTCGGTTGGTGGCCTTGAGTACGAATGTGTCGATTGCTGCGCTCACAGCAGGGTTCAAGGCGCTCGGAGCGGCGACTCTCTCGTAAAGGTGGGCCTTGGCCACGGCTTTCGAGTCACCTTCGAATGGCTGTCGACCCGTGAGCAGCTCATACAGTGTCACGCCAATTGAATAGATGTCGCAGCGGGGATCCAAGCGTTCACCACGGAGGACTTCGGGAGCCGTGTAAGCGATGGTTCCGTAGAGCGGGCTGCCTTCGGCTTGGATTTGGGCGGTGGGTCTTGCGAGTCCGAAATCGGTGAGCTTTATGCGTCCGTCGTTGGCCAGAATGATGTTCTCTGGTTTCACGTCTCGATGGATCACGCCGACCTTGTGCAGGGCCGAAAGCCCAGCCAACACGGAGGCGATTACGTCTATCGCTCGATTGGGTTCGATGGTTACAAATTTTGCCAGGATCTGCCTGAGGGTTTTGCCTTCGACGAGTTCCATCACCAGGTAGTCGGAGCCACCCTCTACCCCTTGATCGAAGACGTTTACCAGGTTTGGGTGACTTACCTTCGCGGCTAGTTTCGCCTCGTCAAGAAAGGAGGTTTCGTAGCCGGGTGAGTCGATGAATTCGTGTTTGACCACTTTTATTGCAACGTCGCGCTCCAACCTCAAGTCGTGGGCTCGATAGACCAAAGCCATGCCACCCTCGGCAAGGAAGGCGTCGATTCGGTAGCGCTCAGAGAGCACTGTGCCATTGGGCAGGGGGTAGGAAGTCATCGGTTCTATCGTGGCACGAACCAACAATGTTTCTCCTCAAGTTGATTGGTGTGCCATTCTTGAGAGGTGAGTAAAGAATTTGATTTTGTAGACGAGTGGCTAACTGTTCCAGAGGTAGCGGAACGATTGAACATTCCTCTTGGCAAGGTTCGTCGTTACATCGAGGAACACGTTCTCTTTTCGGTCCGTTTTGACGGAGTGCAAAAGATTCCGGCCCAGTTGGTTGCAAGCGGAGAACCGCTTCCCAGCCTGCGCGGCACAATCTTGGTTTTGATCGACGCTGGATTCACCGCAGATTCCGCAGTGGAGTGGCTCTATCGGGTGGAGGATTCGATCGGTCGCAGGCCAATCGAGCTGTTGCTCGAGGGTCGCAAGTCCGAGGTAAGGCGCGTGGCTCAGTCGTTAGCTTTCTAGGAAGCTCGGTTGATGACTTTTTCGGCTAGGTCTTGCAACTGGGACTTGGCGTAGGAGTCGAGTTGCAACAATTCGAGTGCCGAGAGACTTTCGTCGGCCAATTCTTCGATCATTCGCTCGGTCTTTGCCAATGCCCCGGATCCGACAATGGTTTGCTGAAGAAAAACGATTTGTTCGTTTGAAAGATCCCGCTGGGCAAGTAGTTCATCGAATACCTGGCCGCTACTCGAGGTGAGCGACGCTCTGGTGAGAGCAACCAATACCGTGCGTTTTCCCTCACGAAGGTCATCGCCCGCTGGCTTGCCGGTAACGGCTGGGTCCCCAAAGACCCCGAGGATGTCGTCTCTCAGCTGAAACGCCATTCCAAGTGGGATGCCAAAGGCGGTTAGGCCGCGGAGAGTTGCCGGGCCGGCTCCAGCAAAGGCCGCACCAATCAGCAGAGGGGCCTCGATCGAGTACTTTGCAGTCTTGTAGAGCATCACCCGGTTCGCTCTGCCAACCGCCTCTTCGACGGGACGCGTGGTTGCAGCGTTTTCTTCAAGCACGTCCAAGTATTGACCGGCCATGACTTCGACTCGCATCTTGCTGAATTCATTGCGGGCGGCCGCTTCAACAGCTAACGCGGGGGAGTCGAGTAGGGCTTGCCCGAAAATTTCACTAGACCAACCGAGCATCAGGTCGCCAACCAAGACAGAGCCGGCGACTCCGAAACGCTCGGGGCTGCCGACCCAGCCGGAGTCCTTGTGGAGTTGCTCGAATCGTCTGTGGATGCTTGGAGCACCGCGTCTGGTGTCTGACTGGTCTAGCAGGTCGTCGTGGACGAGAGCGGCCGCGTGAAACATTTCGAGAGAG
>CAIJJH010000168.1 GCA_903820955.1 uncultured Micrococcales bacterium | reverse complement strand
GGGGTTCGCTGCGAGATTCTGAGCGCGATCATGGTCGAGCGCGGCTTCAAAGAGGTTTATCAGATCGAGGGCGGAATCGTTCGCTACGGCGAGAGCCAGGGCGACGAATCGCTCTGGGAGGGCTCGCTCTATGTCTTCGACGACCGTATGAACGTGAACTTCACCGACAAAGCGAAGACCATCGGCAAGTGCGAGAACTGCTCCGGCCCTACCTCACAGTTCAGAAACTGCGCCAATCTTGGCTGCAAAGACCTGATCTTGCTCTGCGACGAATGCGCTGCAGCGGAGGTAAACCTCGAGTGCAAGCCCACCCACACCAGGGGTAGACGCCGGGAAACCGTCGGTTAGTTGTGCGCAAGGCGGGACTTGAACCCGCACGCCCTTGCGGGCACTGACACCTGAAGCCAGCGCGTCTGCCATTTCGCCACTTGCGCGTGCCTATAAAGGCAACCAGATGAGATTAGCAGAATCAGGTTCGGCGCTTAAACTTGTATTTCGCTATCAAAGAGGTGCGCATGGGCTTTCTCGACAGGTTTGAAAAGAACCTTGAGCGACTCGTCAATGGCGCCTTTAGCAAAACCTTCAAAAGCGAGCTTCAGCCGCTTGAGATCGCCTCGGCGATCAAGAACCAGATGGACTCGCACGCCTCGGTGGTTAGCCGCGAGCGCATCCTGGTACCCAACCACTTCAAGGTCTCGCTTTCGAGTGCCGATTTCACCCGCCTCCGCTCCCTTGGTGAGCGCCTGATCGAAGAACTGAACGACGCCGCCAAGCGTCACGCCACAAAACAGAACTACCAGTTCGGCAGCGCACTCAAGATCGACATCGCCGTTGACGCCAACCTCGCGGTCGGTCAGCTCAACGTGGTTAGCAGCACCGAAAAGATTGAAGTGGAGTGGACTCCTGCACTCGAAATCGATGGTCAGCGATACATCATCGCCAAGGAGCGCACCACGGTTGGGCGAGACGCCAGCGCCGACATCGCCATCAACGACACCAGGCTTTCTAGAACCCACTTTGAGATTCTCTGGGACGGCCACAACGCCGGCCTTCGAGACCTCGGCTCGACCAACGGCACCAAGGTTGGCGGCAAGGCGGTAACCGAAACCGCGCTGCCTGCCGATAGCGTGATAACCGCGGGCCAAAGCCAGTTCTCTTTTCGTGTGATCGCCAAGGCGGTGGGTAGTGAGTGAATTAGCGCTCTTCCTGGTTCGCGTCGCCTTCGTCGGCGTCCTCTGGATCTTCATTTTCACCATAATTTCTGTGCTTCGCGCCGACCTGTTCGGGCAAAGGGTGGTTTCGAGAGTCACCGAAGAGAATTCGCCGACCGTGGTTTCGAAGCCGATACTGCCGGCAGCACCAAATTCAACCGTTCGGGTGTTGGCAACCTCCGACGCACCGGCTTCGGCGGGCGCCACCAAGCTGGTGATCACCGAGGGCGAAAATACCGGCTTCGAGTTGCCACTTACCGAGCGCGAGGTGACAATCGGACGCGCAATTTCGAGCGACATCGTGATCACCGACGAATACGCATCAACCCAGCACGCCAAGCTGGTTTTGATGAACGACGACTGGTTGATTCAAGACCTCAACTCGACCAACGGCACATATCTTGCCGGCACGCGTGTGGGAACCCCGGCCGTGGTCAAACTGAATACGCCGGTTAAGGTCGGCAAGACCGTGTTTGAGTTGCGAGCCTAGGCATGGCCGTCAAGCTGGTCAGCGCCGCGGCTTCGCACGTGGGTCGGGTTCGCTCTTCGAACCAGGACTCGGGTTACAGCGGCTACCAGTTGTTCTTCGTTGCCGATGGAATGGGCGGTCACGCCGGTGGCGAGTTCGCCTCGGCGCTTTGCTCGCAGCGAATCGCGCAGATTGATGCGAATTACGCGACGCCGGACGATGCAGGAGCAGCGATGCTCAACGTGATCCTTGAAGCGAACCACACACTTACCGAGACGGTTGCCGGTCACCCCGAGCTTTCGGGCTTGGGAACAACTTTCTCTGGAGCTCTCTTCGTTGACGAGCAGGTGGTGATTGGTCACATCGGTGACTCGCGCGTCTATCTGTTCAGAGATGGCGCCTTGACGCAAATCACCAAAGATCACACCTTCGTTCAGCGACTGGTCGACCTTGGGCGCATCACGCCTGAGGAGGCTCTGGTTCACCCGAGGCGCAACGTGATCATGCGCGTGCTCGGTGACTCGAACGAGGTGCCTCAGCTAGACGCCGAAGTTCTCGAAGTGAAGCCTGGCGACCGCTGGTTGCTTTGCAGCGATGGGCTCTGCGGCTATGTCAGCGACGAAATCGTGGCTCGAAACTTGGGTTCAAGCGAGTCGGCGAACGAAGTGACCGAGGTCCTAATCGGCGAGGCGCTAGAGGCCGGAGCTCCCGATAACGTGACCATCGTAATTGTCGACGTGCTTTCGCCGGCCACGGCAACCGCGGTCGAACCTCAGGCCAAATATGTCGGTGCTGCCGAAAACGAAATTGTGATTCAGGATCGAAAGGGTCGAACCAGTCTTCGCCTTCTGAACCCAAAGACCTTGAAAGACATCTTTAAAAACAATGAAGAGTCGACCGACTTCCTGCCGGAATCCGACGCACTGCTCAACAAATTCCAGCGCGAGACGGCCAAAAAGGTCCGTTGGCGCAGGATTCGTCAACTCGCCACCATTTTGCTATTGGTTTTTGGTGTTGCTGCGGGGCTCTACTTCGCTTACCAATACACCCAAACTAAATATTTTGTTTCGGTTAGCAACGGGCACATAGCGATTTTCAAGGGGATTCGCGAAGAGCTCGGGCCGATCAAGTTCTCGAAGGTTTACAAAGAAACCGACTACCTGGTGAGTGACCTGCCCGCGTATCAGCGAACAGAGGTGGAGAATTCGATTTTCGCTACCTCTACTGCGGACGCAGACCGAATCATCAAAGAGATTCTGAAGGCGGCGGCAAATGGCTAGATCGCTCAACATCGCTCGAGTGATCCCTCGAAACCGCAACATCGAAGCCCTGCTTCTGCTCTTTGCCGTAGGAATCAACGCCTTCGAACTAGCTCAGATACAACTCAGCGTGATCGACGTTGTTAATGGTGACTTCTTCATCTACTGGGCGCCGATTGCAATCGCGGCCTTCGTGTTTCACCTCGTCCTGCGTTTTCGGGCTCGAGACGCCGACTCGCTGTTGCTCCCACTCGCGGTTCTGTTGAACGGCCTCGGTGTCGCGATGATCTATCGGCTCGATCTTGCCAAAATCGCCAACCACGACACCGACCTATTCGCCTTCAAGCAGGTGATCTGGACAGTCGTAGCCATCGCGGCGGCGGCGGCCGTGGTTCTCTACATTCCGAACCACCTGTTCCTTCGCAAGTACGTCTACCTTTCGGGCGTGATCGGTTTGGTGCTGTTGATCCTGCCGGTCGTGCCTTTCATCGGACGCAGAATCAACGGCGCTAGCCTCTGGATTGCGATCGGTGGCTTCACCTTTCAACCTGGCGAGTTGGCAAAGATTGCCCTGACGATATTTTTTGCCGGCTATCTGGTTCAGCGAAAAGACTCGCTTTCGGTGACCGGCCGCAAGATTCTCGGAGTGCAACTGCCAAGGGCGCGCGAACTCGGGCCAATCTTGATCTTCTGGGTGGCCAGCCTGCTCGTTTTGGTTCTCGAAAAGGACCTCGGAACCTCACTGTTGTTCTTCGGATTGTTCCTGGTGATGATTTACACCGCCACCGGTCGCGCGATCTATGTGGCCGTGGGTATGGGCATGTTCTTGGTGAGCGGGTTGCTGGTGAGCCAGCTCGGAGGCTACGTCCAAGGCCGCATCGACTCGTGGCTCAACCCGCTAGATGACACCCTTTACAACGCTTCGGGTGGTTCGTACCAGCTGGTTCAAGGCATGTTCGGGCTCGCTCACGGAGGCCTCACCGGCACTGGGCTGGGCGGCGGATTCCCGCAGTTGGTCCCGCTGGCCGAGAGCGACTTTATTATCACCTCAATCGGCGAGGAACTCGGGTTGATTGGGCTTTTCGCGGTTTTTGCGGTCTACATCTTGTTTGTGGCCAGAGGAATTCGCATCGCGGTCAACCACACCGACGACTTCAGTCGCCTTCTTTCGGTTGGGCTTTCGTTCGTAATCGCTCTGCAGTGCTTCATAGTTATCGGCGGTGTGACCAGGGTCGTGCCACTGACCGGGCTAACCACTCCGTTGCTGGCCGCCGGTGGCTCGAGCCTCTTGGCCAACTGGATCATCATCGGGTTGCTGCTGCGCATTTCTGACTCCGTGAGATCGGAGACCGCATGAGAAAACAACTAGGGCGCGTTAGCGGCACAATCTTCGCAATGTTCTTGGCCCTCTTGGTTTCGGCCACGATGATTCAGGTCCTAAGCGCGGACTCGCTAAATAACGACCCTAGAAACGTCCGGTCTGTTTATGACACCTACAAAATCAAGCGCGGGGCCATCTTGGTCAACGGCCAACCGATAGCGCAGTCGGTACCGAGCGACGATAACTACACTTACCAACGCAAATACACGTCAAGGATCTATTCGGCGGTGACCGGGTTTTACAGCCTGTACCAGGGTGCAACTGGCATCGAGAGTGCTAGCAACGACTACCTAACCGGCAAGAACTCTTCGCAGTTTTTCGAGCAGATCAACGCTTTATTCTCTGGTAACCCGGTCACCGGCGGCTCAGTTGAGCTAACCATCGACCCCAAGGTGCAAAAGGTTGCATACGACGCCCTCGGCAACCTAACTGGCGCTGTGGTGGCAATCGACCCGTCGACCGGCAACATCCTCGCGCTGGTTTCAACCCCCGGTTTTGACGCCAATAAATTGGCCGTGCACGACGGCACCGTTTCTGGCTCTAACTATCAAAAGCTCCTGAGCGCCAAGGGTGACCCGCTGATCGATAAAGCGATAAGTGGAAGTCTTTATGCCCCCGGTTCAGTCTTCAAACTTGTGGTTGCCTCGGCTGCCATTGAAAGTGGTGCATTCGCTCCGGGTACGAATATTCCCAACCCTGGTAGCTTCACTTTGCCGGGCACGACAACCAAGATTTACAACTCCGGCGAGGGGCGATGCGGCGGCTCTTCGACCGTTAGTTTGGCAGACGCACTAAAGCTTTCATGCAACATTCCCTTCGCGCAGGTTGGCATCAAAATCGGGCAGGGCACGATCTCAGACATGGCGTCCAAGTTCGGTTTCGGCAAGACCATAAAGCTCCCACTGGTGGCAACTCCTAGCGTCTACCCAAGCAACCTGGACGACGCCCAAACCGCGCTCACCTCGTTTGGCCAGTACGACGTGCGAGTCACGCCCTTGCAAATAGCGATGGTCTCGGCGGCAATTGCCAACGGCGGCACCCTGATGCAGCCAAACCTGGTGCGACAGGTGCTTTCGTCAAACCTCGCCCAGTTGTTTCAGACCAAACCATCGGTCTACTCGACTCCGATGAGCCGTTCGACCGCAACCAAGCTCAAAGACATGATGGTTGCGGCGGTTAACAGTGGCGTTAGCAGCAACGGAAAGATTCCTGGCGTCCAGGTCGCCGGCAAGACGGGTACCGCGCAAAACGGAGCCAGCGCTCCTTACACGCTTTGGTTCACCGGCTTTGCTCCAGCTAACAACCCCAAGGTAGCTATCGCGGTGGTTATCGCCAACGGCGGCGGCATGGGTCAGTCAGGCCGTGGCAACACGTTGGCGGCTCCAATCGCCCGCAAGGTGATGGAGGCGGTGTTGAACCGATGAACCCCGAAGTAGACAAGGTTTACGGTGGCCGTTACCGGCTGGTGAAGCGCATCGCAATAGGTGGCATGGGTGAGGTTTGGGAAGCCCAGGACGAAATCATATTGCGCAACGTTGCGATCAAGATTTTGAAGCCCGAATACATGGGCGACCCCGGCTTTCTTGAACGTTTCAGAACCGAAGCCAGGCACGCGGCCAGGGTGAGCCACGAGGGCATCGCCGACGTCTATGACTACGGCGAAGATTCGGGTCACGCGTTCTTGGTTATGGAGCTGGTGCCGGGCGAATCGCTCGCAACGATTCTCGAAAAAGAGAAATCACTGGCGCCGAATCGAGTACTCGACATCATGGCCCAGACGGCAAGAGCTCTGCACGAGGCGCACGACGCAGGTCTGGTTCACCGCGACATCAAACCCGGAAACCTCTTGATCACGCCGAGCGGAGAGGTCAAAATCACTGACTTCGGTATCGCTCGAGTGGCAGACCAGGTTTCGCTGACCGCCACAGGGCAGGTAATGGGCACGGTGCAATACCTAGCTCCCGAGCAAGCCACTGGCAAACCGGCGACACCGGCCACCGACGTCTATTCGCTGGGTGTGGTCGCCTACGAAGCGATAAGCGGTAAACGTCCGTTCAGCGGCGATACTCAGATGGCCATTGCCCTTGCCCAGATCAACGAGCCGCCGCCGCCCCTTGATGAGTCGATCGATCCGGCGATTCGCGAACTCATTCTCGCTTGCCTGCAAAAGCGTCCGGCCGAACGCATCTCGAGCGCACTCGAGTTGGCCCAGCAGGCAGAGAAGCTTCTCGGAAAACCAGCAAAAGGTCGGGCAAACACTCGCGTGATTCCCGTGACACCTGAGGTGGCCGCGGCAACGACCCTGATTGACCAACAGGAAGAGACGAAGCCAGCTCTGGTTTGGCCATGGATCGCCTTGATTGTTGCCCTAATCATCACCGCAACCATTTTGATTGCCGCCATGGTTTCAAAACCCCAGCCAACGCCTAGCCCAAGCCCGAGCCAGTCAACAAGCCAATCCCCTAGCCCAACGCCAACCGAGTCGCCAACCACCCCGACGACCGTTGTGGTCCTTTCAAGCGAGGTCCTTGGCCTAAACAAGGACGAAGTGCAGGTCGCTCTCTCGGCGAAGGGTCTGGTGGTAAACCTTTTGCCAGGAGACCCATTGCTAACCGGCGACCCAAAGATCAACACGATTTACGACGCGAGCCCACTTGGCTCGATGCCGGCCGGAACCACCATAAACCTGACTTATTTCGTCGAAGGCACACCCCAAACGAATCCGAACGGTTAAGAGCGGGTTTTACACTTGAACCAAGAGATGGAGCAAAGTTTTGTCTGAAAACCAGCGCGTAATCGCCGGCCGTTACACCCTAGGTAACCTGATTGGCCGTGGCGGCATGGCCGACGTCTATGAGGGCACCGACACCATTCTCGGGCGCAAGGTTGCAATCAAGCTCCTGAAGGCCGACCTGGCCGCCGACCCAAACTTCGAGTCACGCTTCCGTGAAGAGGCGCAGGCTTCGGCACGCATGGCTCACCCGACTATCGTTCGCGTTTACGACACCGGCGAAGAGTCAAGCATCGACGACAACGGCACCGAGCGACGCACTCCCTACATCGTCATGGAATACGTTCGCGGCACCGTGTTGCGCGACCTGATGCACGAGCGCAAGATCAGCACCCCAGAGGCCATCGGTTACGCCGAAGGAATCCTAACCGCCCTCGAGTTTTCACACCGTGCCGGCATAATTCACCGCGACATAAAGTCGGCGAACATCATGGTCACCGACACCGGATTGGTGAAGGTGATGGACTTTGGTATTGCCCGAACGATCAGCGATGGTTCGGCGACCCAGGCTCACACCACCGGCATCGTCGGAACCGCGCAGTACTTCTCACCTGAGCAGGCTCGTGGCGAATCGGTTGACAAACGAACCGACCTCTACTCGACCGGTGTCGTGCTCTACGAGATGCTCGCCGGACGCCCACCATTCACCGGCGAGACGGCCGTATCGGTGGCCTACCAGCACGTCAGCGAAGCTGTAACGCCACCTTCGGTATTCAACCCCGAACTTTCTGCCGCGCTTGACCAGGTCGTCTTGCGATCGCTCGCCAAAGATCGAAACGACAGGTTTCAAAACGCCGAGGAATTCCGCGAAAGCCTGCTGGCTGCGAGCCTCGACCCAACTTCCGCGCCCGCCACACCCGCTCCTACCCAGGTCGAAGAGACTCCGGTAGAAGAGCCAACCGAAGCGATGCCGACCTTCGAAGAGCTGCTCTCTGAAGACTTCGTGGTTCCTGAGGCCGCGCCCCCGGTGGAGGAGGAGACAATCTCGCCCCCGACCGAGGCCTTCACGTCGACGAGCGACACTAACCCGTTTGCCGCCATTGGCGTCGAATTGGAGGACATCGACAGGGGAGATTCGCCAAAGCCTGCCAGAAGCAGCAACCCGAGTCAGCGACCATCACCGGGCTTGCTCTGGGGCATCGGTTCCGGTGTCAGCGTCGTCCTGGTTGGCTTGCTGGTTTGGCTTCTCGCTTTCGGCGGCGGCGGAGTCCTGAACTTTCACCCATCGGAGGGTGGAACCCCTGTTGCGGCAGTCACCGGCCTCACCTTTGACGCAGCCAAGGCTCAACTCGAAGCCCAGAAGCTCGTGGTCTCAGAGCAGTTTGAGGCGAGCGCTACGGTCGACGCAGATTCGGTTATTCGCACCGACCCGCCTGCCGGAACCAAGGTGGCCGATGGCACGATGGTGATTCTCTATGTTTCCTCGGGTAAGACGCAGGTCGCGGTTCCAGACCTCACCGGCATGACTGAGGCTGAGGCGCAAATAGCTCTCGAGAACGCGAAGCTGACTCTCGGCACAATCACCGAGGGCAATAGCCCCAGTGTCGCCAAGGGTGCGGTTCTTTCAACCGATCCCGTGAGTAGCAGCCAGGTGGCCCAAGGATCGGTTGTAAACCTTCTTATCTCTAACGGCTTAGTCACTGTGCCAGATGTGGTGAACAAAAATCTCAGCGACGCCATTCGCATTCTTCAAGGCCCAGACGTCGCTCTCACCGTGACCACCAGCTCGCAACAACCGTGCGCGGGTGGTGCTGCACCTCTTGGGGTCATTGTTCTTCAGCAGTCGATTCCGGCCGGAACCGCGGCAGCCGGTTCGGCAATCACGATCTACGTTTCTTGCACCCAGTAATTACAGGTTTACGAGCGGGCTGAGGCTCTTCGCGCGCTCGGCCGCGCCAGCAAGTCCGATCGACTCTAGCCAGTTGCCAAGCATTTGGTAGCCACCCTCGGTGAGCACGCTTTCTGGGTGAAACTGCACGCCGTAAATTCGCTTGGACGTGTGCTGAAGGCCCATGATCACACCGCCAGCAGTTCGACTCGTGACAATCAAAGTGTCTGGCACCGTCGAGGCGACAACCGCTAGCGAGTGGTAACGAGTAGCCGTGAAGGGCTGTGGCACGTCGCGATAAATCAAACTCGAGTCGTGTTCAACCAAAGATGTCTTGCCGTGCATCAGCTCTTCGGCCTGCGAAACGGTGGCGCCTAATGCTTCGGCGATGGCTTGGTGACCAAGGCAAACCCCGAAAACTGGGACGTCGTTCTCGAGCGCGTAGCGAACGGTTGCGATTGAAAGACCAGCGTCGGCTGGGGTTCCTGGCCCCGGAGAGATGAGCACCGCGTCAAAGCGCGAAATCAACTCCCCCAGTTCGCTCTCACTTACGGCGTCGTTGCGCAAAACCTCTGTTTCGGCGCCGAGCTGCTGAAGGTAGCCGTTCAGCGTGTAGACGAACGAGTCGTAGTTGTCGAGTACCAGAACCTTTGTCATGAGGAGTTAAGCCTAACTTGGTTTAGAATTGCCGCATGTCTGAAAAAAGCGCTCGTAAGGTAAAGCCGGCTAAGCCAGCAAAGATTGTTCGTGAAAAAGCCAACAAGGCCGACCTCCCGAACCCTGTTTGGTTCATGCCAATCATGATCGGGTTCTTCCTTTTGGGCCTCTTCTGGATGGTTGCCTACTACGTGACCCAGGGAGCGATTCCAATCCAAAGCCTCGGAAACTACAACATCCTCATCGGCTTCGGCCTGATCATGGTCGGCTTCGGCATGACCACTCGCTGGAAGTAGTTAGTAACCGCTAACCTGCAAAAGCGATGCTCCAAATACCGTGAGCACGATTAGCGCCACCGCCACCCCGACTACATAGAGTTGCTGCTTTGGCTTGTCCTTTGGCGCGCGAGTCTTTGCATAGGCCAAAGCTACGATCCCGCCAACAATTAGGCCACCGACGTGAGCCTGCCAAGAAATGTTTGTGCCCGGCAAGAAGCCCAGAATTAAGTTCAGTGCTATGAGTCCAGTCATTTGGCCGCTGCGTTGGCCGAGGCTTCTGAGAATCACAAAATATGCACCCATCAGACCGAATATGCCGCCGGACGCACCCAAAACCGCGGTGTTCGGGTTTAGAAACAGGACGGCTACCGAACCACCAAATATCGCCAACAGATAGAGCACCAAAAAACGAGCTTTACCGAGAAGTGGCTCGAGGACCGACCCGAAGAGATAAAGCGAATACATGTTCAGAGCAATATGCATGAACGATGCGTGGGCAAATCCGGCAGTGATTAGAGTCCAGGGTAGGTAGAAAGTAAGATTCGGCTGATATCTAAGGGCGTAGGTCAAAACGTCGTTACTAAGGTACTGGCCCGCATAAACCAAGACGTTGACCAGAATCAAACCGATGGTCAGGGTTGCCCTGGTGTCGTTTTTGATGCGAGTCGCCAACGTCACCCGGCCGTCCTCTGGGCAGAGGTAACCTACAGCGTTAGAGATCTGGCACTGAGGGCAAATGAAACGCCCACAGCGCTGGCAGCTAACGCCGGTTTCACGGTCGGGGTGACGGTAACAGACCACTAGACGGTTTCGATGGTTACCGATTCCATGACGACATCCTCGTGGGGCTTGTCGTTGTGGTCGGTGCTGACCTTAGCGATTGCGTCGACAACCTTGATTGATTCGTCGTCTGCGACCTCACCGAAGATGGTGTGCTTGCCCCAGAGAAACTCGGTTGGGGCAACGGTGATGAAGAACTGAGAACCGTTGGTGCCGGAGCCGTCGAACTTCTTGCCTGCGTTAGCCATGGCCAGCTTGTAAGGCGTGTGGTAGTGCAGGTCGTCGTGAGGCTCGTCGTTGAAGTCGTAGCCTGGCCCTCCGCGGCCGGTGCCCGTTGGGTCGCCGCCCTGAAGCATGAAGCCGTCAATGATGCGGTGGAAGATGACGCCGTCGTAGAACGGCTTTCCTGTCTTCGTGCCATCGGCTAGTTCAATGAAGTTCTGAACCGTGACAGGGGCGTGCTTGCCGAAAAGGTTGATTCGGATTGCGCCGTGGTTGGTGTGAAGGGTTGCGATTGCTGTAGTCGTACTCATACCCACAATTCTCTCACGAGTGCGGGCTAGAGAGGCAGGCGTGCCCTAAGAGTGGTTAGGCGACCCGATCTGGCCAACGACCAGCTGATGGTGATGTCGTCGAGCATTCGGCTGCCGATTCCGCCCTTGCGTCGTTTGGGAGGCGCGGTGCCGTCATTTTGCACCTCGATATCAATGAAGTCATCCTTTTCGCGAGTGATCGAAACCATGGCGGCGGTAGCAGTGCCGTGTCGAACCGCGTTGCCAATCGCCTCCTTCACGATCTCATTGACGCAGTAGGCGCTGCCCAAGTTAGTCACCAAAGCTCTCGAAGCTCGCAGGTCCACGTTTATGGTGATGGCACAGACCCCGGCCCAAGCCTCTTTCAGTTCAATCGCTGCTTTGTCGAAGTCAATATCGTTCGACGGAACGGTTTGGAGAGCCTTTTCGGCTCGCTCGAGATCGGCCTGAATCAGGCTCACCTGGTATGGGTCACTCTCGGCGAACGTTTGGAGCCGGGTCAAGGCGGCGGTCAAGGCGCTTTGCACCGTGCCGTGGAGCATAAACAGCCATCGGCGCTTAAAGACCCAAACCTTCTGTTCGAAAAGTGCGATCTCCTTGGCAAGGCTGGCATTCTCGATCTCAATAAGTCTTTCGAGCTTTTTGCTTTCCATGTCGAAAACAGCTGTAGGGGTGACAATCAACACGGTGAATATGTAAGCAAGCCAACAAACGAGAGGAAGGAGAACGCTCACCGAAGAGGTTAGTGGAAGGGAACCACCGATCACGTAAAGGCCGACAACGGGGGCGAGAATGCTGGCCACCGTGAGCATTAAGTAACCCGAAAACCTAAGGGTTGCACGCTTGGGAAGCAGGAACTTGAACAACCACATAAAACCAACAAAAGAAAACGTCGAAATAGCTCCAACCACGGCACCGGCTAATCCTTGGAAATAAAACCCCAAGAAACAAACGGCAGGCATCGAATAGGCCAAATAGGTTAGAGGCCTGATTGCATCCCTGGCGACAAAGTATTTTGGGTTTTTAACTTTTGCCTCTTTGAAACGTTGCCCCGTAAGGCTCGTCCGATTCGCCGCACCACTAACGGAAATTTCTTCCATCAAAGGTCGCAACCTTTTCGAAACGGTTTCACTGATCTCCTGCGCCAATTTTGAAGTGTCTGTGGAGGAGTGCAGAAGTTCTGAAATTTGTGCAATTTTAGGCAGTACCGACTCTCGCGACTTCTCTTGAAGGCTTTCAAGTTCATCACTCAAAAGAACGTCGAGGTTTTCTCTTGATCCCATGAGATCGCGTTGAATCTCGTTTAGCCTATGCAAAACCTGTTTGTGAGTAGTTCGTGAGCCCGATAGGCCGGCATAGACAGACAAAATGGCAGCGCCCATGAGAAGGCCCCCGATGAAGCGGAAGAGATAGCCAACATTGGTTTCAAGATTTAGCCAGATCGCGAGCTGTGCCACAAAAAGGTTCTTCAACCCCCCAACGAGCATCGCAACCAGCAGGTTATACCGCCCAGGATTATTTGGTCCATTCTTGTAACTCAGAATCTTCTTTGCAATAAACACCAATAGAACCGCGAAGCCAAGAGACAAAATGTAGGTGAAAAACCAAAGCCAGGACATGTTGCCGGTTCTAAGAACATCCATCAAGAAGGTGGCGCCACCGAAAATAATTGCAGAGTTCAGGAGCATGCCCCGTGACCAAAGATTCACCGAAGTAAAGCGTGCCCAAGTCAGCGTGAGTTTGCTCTTGGGTTGTGTCCTGTGTGTTGCCATGAAAGAAAGTCTGCCACCTCAGAAGACTTCGTAGACTCATGCTTGTGAAACGCAAATTCGCCCTTCTTAGAACCCCCGGCTTCGCTTGGCTTTGGGGCGGGCAAACCTTCAGCACTTTTGGCAGCCAAATTGGGTCGATTGCGCTTGCCTTCATCGCTGTCAAGCAGCTCGATGCTGGCCCCGCAGAGATGGGTTGGCTTTCAGCGGCCGGCACGGCTTCGTTCCTGCTTGTGGGTCTGATTGCCGGGGCTTGGGTCGATCGCTGGATCAAACGGCGAGTGATGATCATCGCAGACATTGCTCGAATGCTTGCGGTAGGTGTGATCCCAGCGCTTTATTTCACGGGCAACCTCAACATCTGGGTAATCATTGTGATTGCCTTTGTGATGGGGCTCGCCACCGTGTTCTTCGACGTCGCCTATCAGTCGTTCGTCCCGGTAATGCTGCCAGCAGACAAAATCGCCGCCGGCAACTCAGCACTCGAGACCACTAATCAAACCGCGGGCATCGCCGGCCCGGGAATCGTCGGTTTCCTGATCGACCTCTTTAAGGCCCCGACTCTGCTGGTC
>CAIJJH010000167.1 GCA_903820955.1 uncultured Micrococcales bacterium | reverse complement strand
TGTCTAGCGCTGTTGGCGTGCACGGTGCAAAGTGCCGGGATTCCCGAATTCAACGCCACGAGCAATTCGATAGCCTCGGCACCTCTCACCTCGCCCACTACCAATCTCCCTGGACGCATTCTCAGGGCTTCGCGAATTAGGCGTCGCAAATCGATCGAGCCCGCGCCTTCAATAGATTCCGCTCGGGTTTGCATAGCGACCCAATCTTCCTTGGCTACCTGAATTTCAAAGGTGTCCTCGACGGTGACAATTCGATGGTCGTCAGGCAGTTCAGCAAGTAAGGCGCAAAGGAAGGTGGTTTTACCTGCGGCAGTTGCTCCAGAAATGAGTACGGTTTCGCCGGAACTCATGGACTTCTGCAGCTCGAATAACTGACTTTTAGTCAGAACGCCTTCGGCACAGAGACTTTGCAAGCTCGAGCGCGCTTTGGTGAACCTGCGAATGTTGAAACTCAGGTGAGTTCTGGTGACGTCAGGGATCACGACATGCAAGCGCGAGCCGTCGGGCAGAGGCGCGTCAACGAATGGGGTAAACCGATCGATTCTTCTACCGATGGTTCTCAGCATTCGGTCGATGACGACTTCCTGTTGTTCAGCAGAGAAGTCGATGATTCTTTTCTCAGTTCTGCCCAAGGCGTGCACAAAAAGTTCATCGGGACGATTCATCCAAAGCTCTTCTACGTTCGGATCGGTTAAAAACGGATCCAGGGGGCCGTAACCACTCAGTACTGAAATTGCCTGCTGAAATATTTGGGGCTCGTTTTGCACCGGAAACTCTTCGGCGATAGCGTCAAGCGCTTGTTCGGTTGCCTCCTGAGCCGAGAGGCCGAAAGTTACAGCCCTATCGCGCGCTCTAGACCCGATGGCCGACAAAAGATTGTTCATGATTTCGTTGAGCATTCCAGAAAAAACTTTGGCCGCGAGATTTGTGCACAGGTAAGAGTTGCTAGAATAGGGAGGCTACGCGGGAGTGGCGAAATTGGCAGACGCACTAGATTTAGGTTCTAGCGCTTAATAGGCGTGTGGGTTCAAGTCCCACCTTCCGCACCAAGCAAACCAATCGGGCTCAGTATTACTGGGTCCGATTGTTATTTAACCGCTGCGAGCGTCTTTGCCACGTCGAGTATGCCGATTCCACACATTTGGTTAACGGTGCCGGCCGTTAGGGCGCACTGTGTCCCGGGCGCAAACTTTTTCACCCCGGCCTGGAGGTATTGCCAGACCAGATCGGGAGTCATCCTTGAGCTTTTCTCATAGAGCAGAGCGGCAGCGCCGGCGACAAGAGGTGAGGCCATTGAAGTGCCTTCGTCATAAGCGAAACTCTCTCCGCCGGGTGCCCGCGATCCTGCGTTCAGGTCGGAGATGATCATTCCCTGAGCCTGGTTGGAGGTGCCAGACCGCACCTGGTCGTCGCCTCCTGGAGCAGAGATATCTACGCCAAGGCCATTGTTGGAATAGTAGGACGCATCGCCTCCAGCGCCCGTTGCACCCACCGTAATGTTGCCGTGGCAATCGCCCGGGTACGACTGCATCGCGTCAATCGGGTTGCCTTGATCGTCGCCGTTGCCTGCTGAGGTGACAATCGTGACGCCTCGAGCGAGCGCCGCGGTTATTGCGCTCTGAACCATTTGGTCGCAGGGTGTGTAAGTGGTGGTTCCCATCGAAATGTTGATTACTTTTGCGGGAGTCGTGTTGGTGGGCGCGTTGGGGACAATCCCGCCCGAGGCCCAGGTTATTGCAGCATAGAGATCAGACTCTCGACCACCGGTTGCACCGAGGACTCGAACAACCTGAATCTTCACGCCGGGAGCCACGCCAACGATTCCCTGCCCGTTGGCGGCGGCGGCAATCAAGCCGGTGACGTGGGTTCCATGCCAGCTCGATGTGCTGGTCGGGTCGCTGGTGAAGTCTCCGGAATCCGTTGGGTTGGAATCCCAACCGTCGCCGTCGTTTCCGCCCGTCGAAACGAAATCATAGCCCGAGATTCCAGCCACGGCGGCATTCAGATCGGAGTGGCTGGTGATTCCGGTGTCTAGCACGGCGACCACGACCTGGTTTGGAGCTGGATTTTGAGTTCGCATTGCCCAGGCCGCTGGAGCATTGATACCGTAGTCACCAAACAGGTACCACTGGTCGTAAAAGCGCTCGTCGCTTGGCCTGAGCACGCTTGGTGAGACCGAAGAGCCCCTTGCGTTCACGGCGGTTACCGTGATTGAGTAATCAATTCCCGTTAGTAAACCGGACAGCTGGCAACTGGTCGAGTTTGTGATGCAAGTTACCGAAGGTGAGGAGCTTGCCGCTGCCGTAGCAGTGTAGGTCACTGGTAAGCCACCGCGCTGACTCGCGGCAAGGGCTGCCCACTGCGGCTGTGAAATCACGTTATCCAAGTAGCCCGTTATTGACGGCGCTACCGGGGCCGATGTTGGCACCACCGAAACTATTGTTGAGGGCAACCCGATTTTAACGGCTAGCCCAGCTCTCGTCACCGCTTTTACGAAGGCGCGCGCAGAGTAACCGGCCCTCAAACCGGCAGAAACATAGACGCTTCGGGTCGTGGACTTGTTGACCGTTTGGGTCAGCGTGAATTTCGCGCCGTTCACACTCGTCCAGATTTGAAAACCGCTTAGCTTTGCCCCGTATAGGGATTTTGGCGGTGTCCACGAAATTTTTACCCGAGGAGCTGTTGGGGCAGAGGCGCTCCAAGAATCAGTGATTGAGACCTTTGCCGGGGCACTTGCAGCTTTTATTACTGCACCCAGAGCCAAGGCCAGTTGCTGTATACCCATGTTTCTTTGGCTGAATGCCGTGCCGCCGATCTGGTGATCCAGCGAAACCGTCGCAACGCGCGGGTCACGCTCGAGGTTAGCGGCCAGAACGGATGCTTCAGTGCGAGTGATAGCCGACTCGAAACTCACGGCGTCTACTCCCCCGCCGATTCCATGAAGGCCACGAAGGCTCGCGCCGGCAAAGTTTTCGCCGGTAACTTCGCCGTTAGGCGCGAGCGGCGAAACGCCGGAACGGTACTTGATCATCAAACCAACGACGTCTTTGGTGGAGGCCGAAACCGAGGTTGACGTTGAGGCAGCGAAGGACTGTTGGCCAAGACCGAGTGCGCTTAGCGCAAGTGCCAGCGCTGTGACAACACCCAGTTTTTTCATTAGCCTCAGAGAGATTTCTGCATTAAAACGGTGCCGAGCCAGCGGCCAAACTTGAAGCCGACCTTACCCAGGTGGCCCTGATGTTTGAAACCGAAAGACTCGTGCAGGGCAATCGAAGATTCGGCGCCCTTGTCTGAAATTACCGCAACGATTTCTTTCACACCTGCGGCTTTGGACTTTTCTATGAGAACTCTCAGCAAGTTGGTTCCAACGCGTTTTCCGGTTGCCGCCGGTCGCAGGTAGATGCTGTTCTCGACCGTTCGACGGTAAGCGGCCTTTTGACGCCAGGGTGCGACGTAGGCAAAACCGAGGGTCTGCCCGCCTGGGCTAATCGCCACAATGAAAGGAAGTTCAAGCGATTTAATCCAGCTGAACTTCTCTTCCCAATCGGTAAGCGTGAGCGGTTCAAGATCGAAAGTGACTACTGAGTTTCGAACGTAATAGTTGTAGATCTCGATCACCTGAACCAAGTCAGCGTCTTCGGCATCGCGAATTACAACCTCGCCTTTAACCTCTTCGGGTTTATTGCGATTTCTGCGCACCATGCGCCAGCGGGATTCGGAATCTAAAGGCACATTCGCTCCTAACAGGACCAGTCGACGGGTAGTTGGCCAACGCTGCGCAGGGCTGCGTTTGCCTTCGAAAACGGCTTAGAGCCAAAGAATCCTCTGGAAGCTGAAAGCGGGCTCGGGTGAGCGCTCTTGATCACTTGAGCTTGGCCCAAAATCGCTTCGAGGCTCTGGGCTTCCTTGCCCCAGAGAACTGCAACGAGTTTGCTACCGCGTCGGGCGGCGAGCGCTGCCACCGCTTTGTCGGTAAAGGCATCCCAGCCGATGTCCATGTGTCCGCCGGCTTTTCCGATTGGGACTGTTAGGTGACGGTTCAAAAGCATGACGCCTTGAGCAACCCAACGAGTCAAATCACCTCTGTTACTGACGGTTGCACCGAGATCGTCATGCAATTCGGTCATCATGTTTTGCAGAGATCGAGGAAGCGGGGTTGTGCCCTGCTCGACGGCAAACGAGAGACCGATGGCGTGACCGGCCTTGGGGTATGGGTCTTGGCCCACGATCAGCACCTTGGCGTCGTCCATGCTTTTCTGAAAAACACGCATCACTCGCTGAGGAATTGGTGCGGATTCGCGACCATCGATGATCCTCATCTCGAGCATCAACAACTGTTCGCGCGTGTCTGCCAGCGCGGCTTGCCAGGTTGGGTGCATTTGCTCGAAGAACATACCTCTAGCGTAAAAGGTTTCGGGAACTTGATACGCTGACTTTCGTATCCAACGAAGGAGTTTGCATGATTACTCGTGACTTTGCCGATGAGGCAGCCGGCTACCAATCCGTTCTTTCCGAGATTCGCAAAGACCTCCATCAGATACCCGAGTTTGGCATCAATCTGCCGAAGACGCGTGAGCGAGTGCTCGCCTCCATTCACGGGCTCGGCGAGATTCACCTGAGCGAACGCCAGTCGAGCATAGTGCTGCACATCAAAGGCGGCTTACCTGGCCCAACCGTGCTGCTCAGAGCAGACATGGACGCCCTTGCGGTGACCGAAGCGACCGGCCTGGATTTCGCGTCCACGAATGGTTACATGCACG
>CAIJJH010000166.1 GCA_903820955.1 uncultured Micrococcales bacterium | reverse complement strand
GTGGGTTGCCTCTGCCGTAAACGGCTCGGTCACCCTGAGGCTTCGCCGCGGCGATGACTACACGATTCTCAACACCGAGGGCGAAAACTTCAGCTACCACCCAGAGAAGCTTTCAATGGAACGCACCGAAGATTCAGCCTTCGGGCCTGCCGACCGAATAGGTCAACTCACCATGCGCAACCTCGACATTCAAGACACCAGGACCAAACTCGACATGTACCGCAAGCAGGGACAGATCGAGGGCGGCCAGTTCGAGCTCACTTAGAAATGGCTCACCACTCGATCCCCGCTTGGTTTGAACTTGCCACGATCGGCGCACTGGTTCTGATTCTTCTCGCCGACGTTTTCATCATCGCGAGACGCCCTCACGAGCCTTCAACCAGGGAATCCGCTGCTTGGGTTGGCTTCTACGCCTTACTGGCTGTGCTCTTCGGGATCTTCTTGGCACTTACTTCAGACGGAGCCAGGGGGAGCGAGTTTTTTGCGGGTTGGCTAACCGAATACAGCCTCAGCGTCGACAACCTCTTCGTCTTCGTGATCATCATGGCTCGCTTCGCGGTTCCGAAGAAATACCAGCAAGAGGTTTTAATGGTGGGAATCATCATGTCGCTCGTGCTTCGAGCCGCGTTCATCTTCGCGGGTGTGGCGATCCTCAACGCGTTCACCGGCATCTTCTACCTGTTCGGTGCCTTCTTGATCTACACGGCTATTCACCAATTGTTTCGAAGTGAAGAAGACGACGAAGAGTCTGAGTCGAAGCTCACCAGGTTCTTGAGCAAGCGAATCGCCTACACGGAAACCTACGAAGGAATGAAGCTTCGCACGCAGGTGAAAGGCAAGAAGACCTTCACCCCAATCATCGTGGTGTTCATCACATTGGCCTTGACCGACGTGATGTTCGCGTTCGACTCGATCCCGGCAATCTTTGGAATCACAACCGATGCCTTCATAGTGCTGACCGCAAACATTTTTGCCCTAATGGGCCTTCGTCAGCTCTACTTCTTGCTCGCAAGCCTGATCGAAAAGCTGCGCTTTCTCGAATACGGAATTTCGGCGATCCTTGCCTTCATCGGTTTCAAACTTGTCGCTCACGCGATGCACGAAAACGAGCTCCCGTTCATCAACGGCGGCCAGCACATCGACTGGGCTCCCGAGGTCAGCACCGAGACCTCGCTAATTGTCATCGTCGCCTGCCTCATCGTTTCGGCAGGTGCGAGCCTAATCATCAAAAAGAAGGAATAACCATGTTCGGTTCTATCGGTTTCGGTTTCATGAAGGCCTCATTCGGCGAGAGTGCAACCACCCACGACTCGACCATCGAGGCAATCCACGAGGCGATGCGCCAGGGCGTCACGCTCTTTGACACGGCCGACATCTACGCCCCGTCATGGAACACTATGGGCCACAACGAGTTGTTGCTCGCCGAGGCGATTCGCACCTTCGAAGGCAAAACGGGTGCGCTTCTAGTCGCCACCAAGGGCGGAATCACTCGGGGCCCGGGTGAGGCGTGGGGTCGGAACGCCAGCCTCGACTACCTGCAATCGGCGGTTGAGGCATCGGCCAAGAACCTAAACGTCTCCAAAATCCCGCTATGGCAACACCACCGCCTCGACCCAAATCTTCCGTTCGAGACCCAGCTGGAAAACCTTGCAACTCTCAAGCAAAACGGACTTATCGAGCGAATCGGAGTGAGCAACTACTCGGCCAAGCAACTACGACGCGCAATCGAAGTAATTGGCGACATCGCAAGCGTGCAAAATCAGTTGAACCCTGCATACCGTCAAGATCTAGACGTGCTTGCGGTTTGCGAAGAGCACGCAATCGTGTTCCTACCCTGGTCGCCGACCAAGGGTGCCCGTCAAAACGACGCTCAAGCCATAATCAAGACGATTGCAGACGAGAAACACGCATCGACCTATGCGGTGGCAATCACCTGGTTACGGAGCCTCTCAACGCAGCTCGTGCCGATTCCAGGAGTTACTCGCAAGGAGTCCGTCGAGGACGCGCTCAGTTCACTAAAACTTGCCCTGAACAGCGAAGACCTAAAGCGAATCAACGATGGTCTTGAGCCGACCCAGCCAATGGACGCCGAGCTTCTAAGCGACCAACCTAAAAACTAGAGTGCGGCCTCGATAGCCGAGACAATTTCTTCGGAGTCTGGCTTGGTCTTTGGTCTAAACCGCTTGATTGTGCCGTCAGGCAAGACCAAGAACTTCTCGAAGTTCCAGGTAACCGGTCCAGCAAGGCCAGAGGCATCCTTTGCTTTGACAAGCTCTTTGTAAAGTTCGTGGCGAGATCTGCCATTTACCTTCACCTTCGATGTCATCGGAAACGTGACTCCCCAGGTGGTTGAGCAGTAAGAAGAGATGTCTTCTGAAGACGAGAGTTCTTGGAAGAACTGGTTCGATGGCAAGCCGACCACTACAAAGCCCTTAGACCCGTACTTCTTCTGCAATGCCTCGAGCGCTTCATACTGAGGCGTGAGACCGCAGCGCGAAGCCACGTTGACGACCAGGGTCACTTTTCCGGCGACGTCACCAAAGGTCGTCTTCTTGCCGTCCAGCATTTCTAATTCGATTGATTTCAAGTTCATGTATCTATCAAGCCAGAGTTTTCGGGTTTTGTTCCACTAATAATCGTTTGTATCCAAATGAGGTCTATAGTGAAAATACGCTAATCAAAGGGGTAAAGATGAAGGTCCACGGAAAAGTAGTCGTAGTAACCGGTGCTGGCAATGGCATGGGCCGCGAGATAACCCTCGAACTTGTCCGTCGCGGGGCAAAAGTTGCCGCCGTAGATCTTCGCGAAGACTTTCTCGCCGAAACCAAAAAAGCCGCGACTGCTCTAGGGGGCATAGTCGAAACCTTCGTGGTCGACGTCACCGACTCGACCAAGGTAGCCGCTCTCCCAGGCCAAGTGATCAAGAAGCTTGGCTCGGTGGACGCGATCATGAACAACGCCGGAATCATCCAGCCGTTCGTGAAAATCAACGAACTCAGCTACGAGGACGCCGCTCGCGTGATGAACGTGAACTTCACGGGACCGCTACACATGGTCAAGTCATTCCTCCCGGAGCTCCTAAAGCGGCCAGAAGCTCACATTCTCAACGTCTCAGCGATGGGCGCCTACGCACCTGTTCCAGGACAGAGTGTCTACGGGGCGTCCAAGGCTGCCGTAAAGCTATTCACCGAAGGCCTACGCTCCGAACTGCTCGACACCAAGGTTGGTGTCACCGTGATTTTCCCTGGTGCGATCGAAACCAACATTGCGGCCAACTCTGGAATGACCCTTCCGGCTGGCACGAGTGCCGAAACCTCCAAAATCAAAATGACGCCTGCGCCTCTAGCCGCCAAGACCATGGTCGACGCAATTGAAAACAACAAACCGAGGGTGTGCATCGGCCAAGATGCGAAGCTGATGGACTTCCTGACCCGGCTAAACCCAGTGTTCGCAGCCGGCGTCATTTACAAGCAAATGAAGTCGCTCCTAGGTTAGAGCTCTGGCTCTAGGACTCGCAAGCTAGCCAAACCAGCGAATAACTAGCGTCGACGTTTCGCGGTAATCAGTGCAATCGCGCCGCTAGCCAAAAGCATTCCCGAAATCCCTAGGCTCAGCAGATACCAAGTACCGTCAGCGCCAGTGCTTGCCAATTCAGGTTTGACCACAGGGGGTGTCGGAGTGTTGTCTTCTACGACGACGTCCTCGACTGGGCCTGCGATGTGAACCAGGGTTCCGGCACTAGCGGTCTGGGCGAAAGACACCATTACATTGTCAAACTCAAACCCTCCACCGTTTGTTTGAGTGACTACAACTTTGTCGAAGGTCTTACCAGCGCTAGCAAAAACGTGAAGGTAGGCAAAGGGTTCTCCGCCGTCAGCGCCACTAGCCGGGTTACCAAAGTAGTCCTGGGTGGCGTAGGTTGGGCCGCTGTTTCCATCGCTCTGAAGAGTCTGGCTTTGCAAAGCGGTCATCAGGCTCTCGAAAGAGAAGGTTCCGACCAGAGTGTCGCCGCTGTAGAACTGGAGCAGATTGTTGCCGTCGCCAGCGCTCCACCAAAGGCCAAAGTAGGTCGCTGGCTCATTGAGTGTGAGTGTCATCGGTGAGCCTGGCCAAACTGTTGCGTAATTTGTTTGGTTGCCTCCCCTCGTTGGCAGAATCGACTGGGTCGATGCGCCACCGAAGCCATCTGGCCCAGTCGAAGTGCAAGCCACGTCTGTGGTGCCGATTCCCGGCCAGACAAGAGGGCAACCCGAGTCGAAGTTGATCCAGTTACCCGTTATGTACGAGTTTTGAACAGCTGGAGCGTCGACGTATGCCGAGACCCAACCG
>CAIJJH010000165.1 GCA_903820955.1 uncultured Micrococcales bacterium | reverse complement strand
TTCAGCTTTATGAGCTTTGCGGCGTCGACCGCTCCACGAATGAAGATGCCCGGGATGCTCAGACTCTTTGCTGGGTCTGCACTCGGGCCGACAAAGTCCACTCCGCCCGGGGTGAGACCTCGGATGGTTCTGGTCTCCAACCAAGTTCCGAGTGCTCCGCCCGAAGAAACGACGTGAACGGCGAAAGTCGATAGGTTCGGCGCTAACCCAGAGATGGGGATCACAGCGGTCTTCAACTTTGGCACCGAGATGCTGCTGAGCCCCGGCGCTGCGACGGTGCCACCGGTCCCGATCAACTCAAGGTTCACCGTGGAGTCGACGCCGGTTGGGTTTGACAGCACTACGAGCGTTTCACGACCGGGTGAGGTCGAACCGCCAACCAGCCAAGAGTCGCTCGATGGCCTGACGCAGTTGGCGGCGGCTAAACCCGAAAGGTTTGGTGCGGCGACCTTCTGCACCTGAACACCCGAAAGCATGGCCGAACCCTGGATAGCCTTGCCGGTTTGATCAATCACGGTGATAGAGCTCGCTGCAGTCAGGGTGTCGTTGACCTTGCCTGCGGTGACAGCTAGCACACCGTCTATCCTCTGTTCTTGCAGAACTAACCCCTGTTGGCTTGCGAACTTGCCACTAAGGGTCGCCGAACCGACCCTGCCAACGTTTAGCGAGGTGCCGCTGTTGCCACCGGCTTGAAAAACTGCACCCGGGCAAACCAGGGTTAGATCCTTTGCCTGCGTAACCACGTGAATCGGCGAGGGTGGTGAAGAAACCGCGTACTCAAAACTCGCGCTGTTCAGGTAAAAACCAGTGGCCGCTGCGAGAACCGCCACCAGAGCGAGAGAACGCTTAAACATCGGACTCCTCCTCGCCGAGGAAGATTTCTGCATCGAAAGACTTCTTACGACCGCGACTCGGTATCGCAAGGAGCAGGAACGAGAAAATTACCGCTACCTGAACGCCTTTGGTGACCGACCAGACCGAATGTTTCGTGTAACCGATCTTGCCGGCCGACTTCACTCGCCAAAGTTTTCCGAACTCTGTGTCTCCAGCCGATTCGAGCTGAGGAACCGAATTCAGCGAGGCAGCGATTTCGACCACCTTAGCGGTGCCGTCATTCGGCACCAAGACGTATTCGACATTGCTTTGTTGCAGAGCCGCGCTGATGTCTAAACCATTGGCCGAAACCATGTTGCCGGCCAGCTTCGCCAGGCTCTGGTATTCGCTGGTGTTGATCCGATTTTTCAGATCGAATCGGTAGACGGTACTCAGGTCCTCTAGATGAGCACCGCGGGCGGGCAGCCACTGAACGGCGTAGTTATTTTGGCTTGCCGAAATCACCAATAACTGGGTATCGGTGTCTCCTTGAGAGACCAGAAGCCAAGGAACAACGCGTCCTTCGGTTGATGAAAAAAATGTTGAGCTCGTCGCGGCAAGGTAAGTCAACGGGGCAAACCCGCCCAGAAGAACCACAGTTGCGACGATTCGAGTTAAGCCCTTTTTGCCAGTCGAATCCAGAGCAATGGCAGACAGGACGGTGACTACCAAGGCGACGGCCGAAAGCAGGACCAACGGGGACCCGGTGACGGTCTTGGTTTCGTAACCTGGGAACACCAACCGCTGGGTGAGCCAAGCGCCGACCAATAAGACCAACCCAAAACCCCAGAGCGCGAGAGCGGCAACCCAGCGCTTAGTCATTAGTGCGCCTAGTGACACCGCGATGTAAACCACGGTCAGAACCGAACCACCGATGAGCAATTCCAAGTTGTTGAAGATTCTGGTTGACGCCGCGACACCGGAGTCGGCAAGCACAGCGGC
>CAIJJH010000164.1 GCA_903820955.1 uncultured Micrococcales bacterium | reverse complement strand
TCGGTCGACTGGTAAAAATTCAAGGCATCGCCTGGGAGGCCTTCGACGCCGCAAATCTTGAAACCTCGGCCGAAGCTGTGGCCGAACTGCTTCGTGAGACCGGGGTGTTCGAACTCGTCGAAATTAGGCGTGCTGAGGCCGACGGTAAGCCGGGTTCACCCGCTGTGGTCGCCCGACGTGCGGCAAAAAACGGCAAGCCGACCTTTCTGCTCTACGCGCACCACGACGTTCAGCCACCGGGAAACTTGGATGACTGGGAAACCCCACCATTCGAGCCGACGCTGAAGAATGGAAGAATCTACGCCAGGGGAGCGGCCGATGACAAGGCGGGCATCGTGGTTCACCTCACGGCAATTGAAACGCTTCGAAAACTAGCCGGCGACGACTTCGATCTCGGCATTTCAGTCTTCATCGAGGGTGAGGAAGAAGCCGGTTCGCGCACCTTCAGACCATTTCTAGACCAAAACCGCGACATCCTCGCGGCCGACGCGATCGTGGTAGCCGATTCCGGCAACTGGACGGCCGACATCCCGGCACTAACCACCACGCTCAGGGGAGTGGTTTCGCAGGTCTTCGAGGTATCAACCATCGACCATGCTCTGCACAGCGGAATGTACGGTGGTGCGGTGCCAGACGCCATGATGGCGATGACGCGACTGTTGACGACCCTTCACAACGAGGACGGTTCTGTTGCGGTGGATGGTCTGGTTAGCGGTAAGGCCATGGAGCTGCCTTACTCCGAAGCCGAACTTCGTCGCGATGCCGGCGCCGATGAACCGCTCGAGCTGATTGGCAACGGATCGATCCTCGATCGACTCTGGACTCAACCCGCGATCACCGTGATAGGTATCGACGGCCAGTCGGTTGCGCTGTCGTCTAACACCCTTCTACCTCGGGTCAAGGCGAAGATCTCGATGCGAATCGCTCCGGGTGACGACCCAGATCGGGCTTTGGCCGCACTGCGAGCTCACCTCGAGAAGCACGTACCCTTCAAAGCGAAACTCGTGTATCACGAGATTGAAACTGGCAAGCCATTCAAGGCAGACGCCGCGGGTTGGGCTCAGGCACTTGCCGAAACCTCACTAGAGGCCGCTTTCGGAAACAAGACGGCACACATCGGCATCGGTGGTTCGATCCCATTCATTGCTGATCTAACCGAGGTTTTCCCGGACGCTCAGATCCTGGTCACCGGGGTGGAAGACGCCGACAGTCGCGCTCACAGCCCGAATGAGTCCTTGGAGGTCGAGTCGTTCCGCAAGGCGATGGTTGCCGAGACACTTATGCTTCTGAAGGCGAACGACCTGACCAGGCAGGAGTAAACTTAGACCATGTCTGAAACTACTTTTGAAGGTATCAACCTCACCGATTCGGCAGTGAACAAGCTCAAGGTTCTTCTTGAAACCGAGCAAAGCGACCTCGAGATTCGTCTTCGCCTCTACGTCGAACCTGGCGGCTGCTCGGGTCTTCGCTATGACTTCTTTCCGGACGAAAAGCTAGAAGCCACCGACAGGGTCTTCCCTTTCGACGGCGTTGAAGTAGTCGTCGACAACAAGAGCCTGCCTTACCTGGACGGCTCGACTCTCGATTGGGAAGACACGGTCATGCGTCAGCGCTTCGTGATCGACAACCCAAATGCCCAAGGCACCTGCGCTTGCGGCGATTCTTTCAACTAAAACCCTGAAAAGGGCCGTTTTGGGCGGCTTAAAAAACCGCTCGGGTTTAGACTAGTTCCGTAACGATTCGAAGGATTATTGTGCGTTCAAAGCGTGGATTCAGATGGCTCAGTTTGCCCATCACGGCGAGCCTGATGCTCGCTCTGTCCGGTTGCTCTAGCCAGGATTTCGGCAACGGTTTCTTGCCTTCCTCAAGCCACGGAGTAACGAACCACACCGGGCCAATCACGCAGTTTTGGACGACCTCATGGGTGATCCTCTTCGGTGTCGGCTTTATCGCCTGGGGCTTGATGGCCTGGGCCTTGATCGTCTACCGTCGTCGCAAGGGCGAAACCGGAATCCCGCCGCAGTTGCGCTACAACAACCCAATTGAGGCACTTTTCACCATCGTCCCTCTGATCTTGGTCATCGGATTCTTCATTCTTACCGCGCGCACGATGTCTGACATCGAAAAGCCAACCGTCAATCCAGACGTGCAGATTCAGGTAATCGGCAAGCAGTGGTCGTGGGACTTCAACTATTTGCACGAAAATGTTTACTCTTCTGGAATTCAGGTTCAACCGGAGCAGGTGACCAAGAAGGTCAGCGAAATGCCCGTCCTGCACCTGCCGGTAAACAAGACAGTCGAGCTCGACCTTTCTTCGCGCGACGTAATTCACTCTTTCTGGGTAGTGCAATTCCTTTATAAAAAGGACGTCTTCCCAGGGCGTTGGAACCACGAGTACTTCACTCCGACCAAGGTCGGTGTCTACACGGGCAAGTGTGCAGAGCTCTGCGGCGAATTCCACTCGATGATGCTCTTCAGAGTTTCGGTTGACACCCCTGAGAAGTACGCGGCCTACATTCAGTCGCTCAAAGACAAGGGCCAGACCGGTCAGCTTTCAATCAACGACAGCCGAAACCAGAACCTACCTGGCAACGGCAGCAGCACCGGAAACGAGGGCTAGTACCAATGGCAACCGCATACCAGACCAAGTCAAAGGGTCGCATTCTTGTTGATTGGATCACTACCACCGACCACAAAAAAATTGGTTACCTCTACCTGATCACCTCGATCGTTTACTTCTTCATCGCGGGAATCATGGCCCTGATCATCCGTGCGCAGCTTGCAGCTCCTGGGCTTGAGATCGTCGGCAGCAAGGAGCAGTACAACCAGCTGTTCACCATGCACGGCACCATCATGCTGCTTATGTTTGCAACACCTCTGTTCGCGGCATTCGCGAATATCATCATGCCCGTCCAGATTGGTGCGCCCGATGTGGCGTTCCCACGTCTGAACGCGATCGCCTACTGGTTCTACTTCTTCGGCTCGTTCGTTGCCGTAGCCGGCTTCTTCACACCTCAGGGTGCAGCCTCGTTTGGTTGGTTCGCTTACGCGCCGCTGTCTTCGACGACCTATTCGCCCGGCCTTGGCGGCGACCTCTGGGTCTTTGGGCTAGCGCTCAGCGGTTTCGGAACCATCATGGGTGGTGTGAACTTCATCACCACGATCCTGACCATGCGCGCTCCCGGTATGACCATGTTCCGCATGCCGATCTTCACCTGGAACACCCTGGTCACCTCGATGCTGGTCATCATGTGCTTCCCGCCGCTTGCCGCAGCCCTGTTCGCACTTGGCGCCGACCGCAAGTTCGGGGCACATATCTTTGACCCCGCCAACGGTGGCCCGATGCTCTGGCAACACCTGTTCTGGTTCTTTGGGCACCCCGAGGTTTACATCCTTGCCCTGCCGTTCTTCGGCATCGTCTCCGAAATCTTCCCGGTCTTCAGTCGCAAGCCGATCTTTGGTTACAAGACCCTGATTTACGCGACTATCGCTATCGCGGCTCTTTCGATGACCGTTTGGGCTCACCACATGTACGTGACCGGTGCGGTATTGCTTCCGTTCTTTGCGTTCACCACCATGCTGATTGCGGTTCCAACCGGCGTAAAGGTCTTCAACTGGATCGGTACCCTTTGGCGAGGCTCGGTTTCTTTTGAGACCCCGATGCTTTGGTCGCTCGGATTCCTAGTCACCTTCATATTTGGCGGATTGACCGGCGTGATCCTGGCCTCACCAACGCTGGACTTCTCGCTTTCCGACAGTTACTTCGTGGTCGCGCACTTCCACTACGTAGTCTTCGGAACCGTTGTGTTCGCGATGTTTGCAGGAATCTACTTCTGGTATCCAAAGATGACCGGCAAAATGCTGAATGAGAAGTTGGGCAAGATTCAGTTCTGGTTGCTGTTCACCGGTTTCCACATGACCTTCTTCATTCAGCACTGGCTGGGTGTCATCGGCATGCCACGCCGTTACGCAACCTACCTAGTGAGCGATGGCTTCGGCTGGGCCAATCAGCTCTCGACCGTTGGTTCGATGATTCTGGCTGTGTCTTTCATTCCTTTCGTTTGGAACGTTTACTACACGCACCGCAAGGGAGTGAAGACAACCTTGAACGACCCTTGGGGTTACGGTCGTTCATTGGAGTGGGCTACCGGCTCGCCGTTCCCGAGGCACAACTTCACCTCGATTCCGCGCATTCGCTCTGAATCGCCGGCTTTCGATCTAAACCACCCGGAGTTTGCAGCCGCAGCTGCCAAGGCTCCAGCAAAGAAGGGCTAGAACCATGGGTACCAATGCAAAACTCTTCTGGTTGCTAACCGTTTTTTACGCTCTAGCCAGTGCCGGTTACACGGTGTGGAATATTGTCTCTACGGGCAAGGTTGAGATCATTGGTACCGCAGCCATCGCGATGCTGGTGTTTTTGTCTGGCCTGATCGCGTTCTATTTGCAGAGGACGCACAAAAGTCAGGGCCCGGTTCCCGAGGACAACCCATCGGCTAACATCGAGGACGGCGACGGAGAAATCGGTTTCTTCAACGCATTCTCGTGGTGGCCAATGTTCCTGGGCCTCTTCGCCGCAATGTCTTTCGCATCGCTTGCAATCGGCTGGTGGCTTTTCTTTATCGCGGTTCCACTTGCGCTGATCGCGGTATTTGGTTTTGTCTTCGAAAACTACCGCGGGCAGTACGCCCACTAGTTTTTAGTTTCTAAACCAGGAACGCAAGGCTAACGGCCAGGAGAATGATTACCGTTCCGGCCACTCTGTCGATCGGTGCTTTTGCCTGCGCATAGGCGCTGGACGCTCTCGAGGTAGCAAACAGCGTAGCAACGACAACATACCAACCTGACTCGATTATCCCGATTGTGACGGGTAGGGCGATAAGTAGCCAGGGTTCGGGGGAGCGGGGCATCAGCGCAGCAAAGATGCTCGCGTAAACAATCACGGTCTTCGGGTTGCTGAGCTGGGTTCGTAAGCCTTGAAAGAAGCCCGAAGAGGGTTCGACGCCTTCCGCATTAGCGATCGGGGTTTCTTTTGCGTGCCTCAGCATCATCACGCCTAAATAAGCAAGGTAGGCAGAGCCCGCAATTTTGAACGACAGAAAAACTATGGGGTTTGATTTGACGATAGCCCCGATGCCTAGTTCTGCGATCAGAGCGTAGGTTAGACCGGCTAACCCCATACCCAAAGCGACCTTCATGCCCTGTTTGCGACCATGCGCCATGGCGGTTCTAGCAACGACCACGAAGCTGGGACCTGGGCTAAGAGCGCCGGTTGCAATGGCCAAGCAGATGGCTAGGTATGCGAACAAGGAGCTCATGTAATCAGCAGTTTGCTAGTGGAGTTCCTTGGTGTCGCTGTGAGCAGCTTTAAGCTCGGCAGGGGTTACCGGAGTAACCCGATCTTCGAAGAACCAGCTAGACATCGATGCGCGAATGCGACCGCGAATCGTGATCTTGCCGCGAGCATTGGGTCTGGCCAGTATCGGCTGGTAGTTCACGAAATCGACCAACTTGTAGCGGGTGTATTCGTCAATCTCCTCGTGAACTTCAACATATTCACCGTGAGGCAGGCGCACGATGCGTCCGCTCTCGCGTCCGTGCAGGACTATTTCGCGGTCTTTGCGCTGTAACGAGAGTGCAAGTCTCTTGGTGATTATGTATGCCGCGATTGGCAGAATAATCAGTGCGATCTGAAGACTCAGAAGAACCTGGTTCAGAGACATCCTGAAGTTGGTTGCAATTAGGTCGGTTGCCGCACCGGCCCAGAGAACCGCGTAGAAGACCACACCGGCAGCACCGATTGCGGTGCGAGTCGGTGCGTTGCGAGGGCGATCCAGGACGTGGTGTTCACGCTTGTCACCTGTGACCCAGGCTTCAAGGAACGGGTAGAGAGCTGCAACTACGAGGAACAGCACACCGACAACCATTGGTATCAGCACGTTCAACGAGAGCGTGTAATTGCCGAGCATCACCTCGAGGTGGCTAGGGGTTAGACGAAGAGCGCCATCGAGGAATCCGATGTACCAGTCCGGCTGGGTTCCGGCTGAAACGGGGGAGGGGTCGTAGCCACCGTAGTTCCAAACCGGGTTGATGGTGAAAGTCGCCGCCACGAGCATGATTACACCGAAGACGATGAAGAAGAATCCACCAGCCTTGGCAACGTAGACCGGAGCTAGTGGGTAGCCGACGACGTTGTCGTCACGCTTACCAGCACCCGAGTAGTGGGTGTGCTTGTGGATTACCACCATGAATAGGTGGATCGCGATGAACACCAAAATCAGAGCGGGAATCAACATGATGTGAAGGCTGTAGAGTCGGGCAACAATGCCGTGCCCAGGGAACTCTCCGCCGAATAGCAGCGATGAAATCCAGGTACCGATTACCGGAACACCCTTGATCATGCCGTCAATGATTCGAAGCCCGTTACCCGACAGAAGGTCATCTGGTAGCGAGTAGCCGGTAAAGCCGCCTGCCATACCCAAGACGAACAGGGCGAAGCCGACGATCCAGTTGATTTCGCGTGGCTTGCGGAATGCGCCAGTAAAGAAAACACGCAGCATGTGGAGCCCGGCAGAGGCAACGAACAAAAGCGCAGCCCAGTGGTGAACCTGACGCATCAGGAGCCCGCCGCGAACCTCAAACGAGATGTCGATTGTCGATGCGTAGGCAACCGACATGTGTGCGCCCTTTAGCGGGCCGTAGATGCCGTCGTAAATAACCGGAGTCATCGCTGGCTGGAAGAAGAAGGTTAGGAAGGTTCCCGAGAGAAGAAGAACAAGGAAGCTGTAAAGAGCAACCTCGCCGAGCATGAAAGACCAGTGATCGGGGAACACCTTGCGACCGAAGGTCTTCAAAATTCCAGCTACGCCGACCCGCTCGTCTAGGTAGTTAGCGGTTCCGGCCAGGAATCCGCCCTTTTGCTTGTTTCCGTTTGCGGTACTCATCTCTAAGCCTTCCTGTCCCAGAAGCTTGGCCCAACAGGTTCGGTGAAGTCACTCCGTGCGATTAGGTAGCCGTCTTTGTCGACGGTGATCGGAAGTTGGGGGAGCGGTCGGGAAGCCGGGCCGAAAATCACCTTGCAGGCGTCTGGGAGGTCAAACGTCGACTGGTGACATGGGCAGAGCAGGTGGTGGGTCTGTTGCTCGTACAAAGCAACCGGGCAACCAACGTGAGTGCAAATCTTCGAGTACGCAACGATTCCCTGGTAAGACCAATCCTTGCGCTCGGGCGCCTCAATCAAAATCGCAGGGTCGACGCGCACGAGAAGTACAGCTGCTTTCGCCTTCTGGGCAATCATTTCATCGTAAGTGGCCTCGTTTTGGCCTAGTTCAGCCAAGCCTTCGGGAATCACGTGGAAGACTGAGCCGAGCTCGACGTCAGATGCCTTAATCGGAGTGCCACTCGGGTCACGCATAAGTTTTAGGCCAGGCGCCCACATGGTGTGCTTCAGTGTGTCTGAAGGGTTTGGCCCTAGGTCGCGGAAGATGACCAGACCTGGGATTGGAAACAGAGCTAGAGCGCCGTAGAGCGAGCGACGGATTAGCTTGCGACGCGAGAACCCGGATTCTTCGTTGGCAAGGTTGATTACCTCGATCGCAGCCGCACGGGTTTCTTCGCTGCCACGGGTTTGGTGGCGAGCCTCCGAAACCTCGGCGTCTGGCATCAGGGTCTTTGCCCAGTGCACTGCGCCGATACCGATGCCGAGCATGCCGAAAGCAATGCCTAGGCCTAGGAACAGTACGTTGCTACGGATGCTGTTTAGGTCGAAAGAGTAAACCTTGATCCCAAAGTATGCCCAGATCGCGAAAATGCTGCTCGCGATCGAGAATAAGAAGAGAGAGGCAACCTGTCTTGCGGCAGCCTTCTCGTGCTTGACGCTCTTATCGGTCATGCGAACGCGGTGTGGTTCGATGCCAGGGTCGGCGAATTTGTCGGCGTCAACCTTGGCTAGCCCAGCGCTGTAGTCGAATTCGGCGTTTTCGGGTTTTACGAGACCGTTCTTCTTGTCACTCACTTGATTTCTCCCTAGAGTCCTAATTCGACTTGGCGCCAAGCCACATTGTTAAAAGCACAAGACCACCGAGCATGAAGATCCACATAAACAAGCCTTCTACTACCGGCCCGAGGTTTCCGAGATCAAAGCCACCGATCGACGGATTGGTCTGAACTGCCTGAAGGTAGGTGATGATGTCGGTCTTGTCGGTAAGGGTTAGGTCTGAGTTTGAGAAGACAGGCATGTTCTGCGGCCCGGTAATCATGGCTTCGTAGATGTGAGCCGCGCTGGTGTGAGTCAAAGCTGGAGCGTACTTGCCTCCGGTTAGAGCACCACCGGCACCGACGGCGTTGTGGCACATCGCGCAGTTGATGCGGAAGATTTGTCCACCGCGGCTGGCGTCACCCTTTTGGGCTAGGTAGGCGGCGGTTGGCGCCGAAGGACCTGGAGCCAGAGATGCAACCCAAGCTGCCATAGCGTCGATATCAGATTGTTTGAACTGCACCGGCTTCACTTCGAGCTGTGGGCCAGAGATTGCGCCGGGCATGCGTCCGGTTTCAACTTGGAATAGCACCGAGGCCGCACCAACACCGTAAAGACTTGGGGCGTTAGCTGTTCCCTCTGCGTTCTTGCCATGGCAGGACGCGCAGTTGGATAGGAACAACTTGTGACCTTGGTCTACCTGACTTGCAGTGTATGGACTGTCGGAAGCTGCCGAAGTGCTAGCGGTTGCGGCTACGAAACCGCTGCCGGTCAAGATCAAACCGGCAAGGATTACGGCAATTGCCGACCAAGGGGATCGACGCGCATTTTTTAGATTCTGTTTCATGGCTTTGAGTTTCTCTCGGTTACTTCAAGACGTAGATGATTAGGAACAAGCCGATCCAAACCACATCAACGAAGTGCCAGTAGTAGGAGACGACGATGGCGCTAGTCGCCTCGGCGTGGCCAAACTTCTTGGCCAGGAACGTGCGACCGATCACGACGAGGAACGCGATAAGTCCTCCGGTAACGTGCAAGGCGTGGAACCCGGTTGTGATGTAGAACGCACTACCGTAAGAGTTTCCGTCTAGAGTCACGTGATCTTGAATCAAGTTGGCATACTCCCAAACCTGACCGGAGACGAACATGGCACCCATTACGAAGCTGAGGAAGAACCACTCAACCATTCCCCACTTCATGGGGGAGAGGCCGGTGCGACGAGGCTGCATGCGCTCTGCCGCGAACACACCGAATTGGGCAGTGAAAGAAGAAAGAACCAGGATGATCGTGTTGGTGAGCGCGAAGGGAACGTTTAGTTTGCCTACCATTTCGCTCCACATGACGGGCGACTGAGCCTTGAGGCTGAAGTACATGGCGAAGAGGGCTGCGAAGAACATAACTTCGCTACCGAGCCAGACGATTGTTCCGACTGCTGTCGCGCTCGGTCGGTTTACCACTGGGGCTGATTTGGGGTTTACGGTCGTCGAAGACATGACTTAATCTTATCCTTTGCCGCGCTTGGTTTGCGGACATTAGAGGCAGTTTGACCAAGATTTCCCTCGTAATATTGCCAATATGACAACTGCGCCCACCTGGTCGGCAATTCTGACCAAATTACTCGCAAAAGCTGACCTCGATCGCACCGAGGCCGACTGGGCGATGACCGAGATTATGTCAGGTGAAGCCTCCGAAGCGCAGGTTGGCGCCTTCATGCTTGCCTTGCGTTCTAAGGGCGAGAGCGTGGACGAACTTGCCGGTTTGGTCGACGTAATGCTGAGACAGTGCGTGCTTCTCGAAACCGGAGACGACGCGGTAGACATCGTCGGCACCGGGGGAGACCTTGCCGGGACGGTCAATATTTCATCGATGGCGTCGATTTTGACGGCCGCTGCCGGGGTTCCCGTGATGAAGCACGGAAGCCGCTCGGCCTCAGGCAAGACCGGTTCGAGCGAAATGCTCGAAGTCTTGGGAGTTCGGCTCGATCTTTCACCCGAACGAGTTGCCGAAATCTTCGCCGAGGTCGGCATCACGTTCTTCTTCGCACCGGTTTTTCACCCGGCCATGCGTCACGTTGCCCCGATCCGCAAACAACTTGGGGTGCCGACCACTTTCAACTTCTTGGGTCCGCTTGCCAACCCCGCTCAACCAATCGCCACCTCACTCGGTGTCGCTAACGCCCAAGTTGCACCTCTCATGGCCGCCGAAATGGCGTCCAGAGGGCGTTCAGCCCTTGTTTTTAGGGGTTCCGATGGCTTGGATGAGCTAACCACGACCGGCAACAGCCAGATTTGGCAGGTTTCTGGGGGAGTGGTCACCGAATTCACCCTCGATCCGACTAAATTGGGGCTCAAATTGGCACTCCCGGCCGAATTGGAAGGCGGCGACGCACATTTCAACGCGAATGTCGCCAGGTCGGTTCTTTCGGGCGATACCGAAGGCAATTTGACTCGCGTGCGCGACATCGTGATGCTGAACGCAGCCGGTGGCGTCGTGGCTTACAACCTCGCCAAGAATCCTTCAGAGGCAACACTTGATCTAACCGCACGTTTCTCAAAGGCGCTGGCCCTGGTCGGATCTGCGATTGACGACGGAAGAGCCGCCGAGAAGCTTTCAGCCTGGACGGCAGCTACCGCCCTATAACCCAATCCTTCGGGGAAGTGGGCTGGAGCACCAAATAAACACAACTTGACATAATGTTCATTATCGGTAACAGGGTATCAGGACGAGAAGTGGAGACCGAGGTGGCCGGCAAGCCCGTGTGGGCCCACACTCTCACCGGAGGCAATCAATTCAGACACGCTCCACCATCGCCACTCGAGCACGTCGCGGTGTTCATCGGTCGTCCAGCCAGAGTCATTCAAAACGAAATCTTCGATGCGAACCAGATAGAAACTGTCGGTGTAGGTCTGGTAATGAATACCGTCGGCCCAATCCCCACGTCCGGAGGTTTGCCACCATAGTTCACCCAGATCCGATTCGGTGAGGCTCAGCCCGGTTTCCTCGCGCAATTCACGAATCGCGGCTCCTGGAACCGTCTCTCCCTCGTCTATTCCGCCTCCAGGAGTTAGCCAGCGCGGCGGCAGCCCAAGTTCCGGGTCAAAATGGGTAAGAATCAGAAACACTTGATCGAGAGCGTTTATTAGCAGCACCCGAGCAGTCGGCCGATTGCGAACCAGAATCTTCTCGGTCACTTGCGCTTCCTGAGTGGTATACCGAAGAGCTTCATCGAGGTCTGCATGAGGTAAC
>CAIJJH010000163.1 GCA_903820955.1 uncultured Micrococcales bacterium | reverse complement strand
TTCGTTACGATGCTCCAGAACGCGTTCGCAGATCATCAACAAAGCCTTGGATGTGGGTGCGCCCAACCCTTATTGCCCTCTGGTCGCTGCCACTGGGAGTCCTGATGGCAATCTCAGGAACGATGTTGCATTCGGTTGTCGCCTCGGACTCCGCCAAAACTCCAATCGGCCTCTGGGTCGCACTAATCATGATCGCCGCACTGGCCTTCGCTCTGCGAATGCTTCGCAAGAGTCGCGGCGCTCTCTATCTGATGTCGCTGACACTCGCAGCCACCTTCTATTGGATGACGCGCCAAACCACCGGCGATTTCGTCCTCGGCCACAGCGAGATTGACAAGTATTGGCGCTGGGGTTCACTCATCATCTGCTTCGTGGTCATTCTGTTCCCGAGAATTCACCCAGGTGTCTGGCGCAAGAGCGCTCGAGGTCATCGGTAAAATAGTCCTGTGACCTACGTAATTGCCCTCCCATGTGTCGATGTAAAAGATAAAGCTTGCATCGAGGAATGCCCCGTTGACTGCATCTACGAGGGCGACCGCATGCTCTACATCCACCCGGACGAGTGCGTCGATTGTGGCGCATGCGAGCCGGTTTGCCCGGTCGAAGCTATTTACTACGAGGACGACCTACCGAGCCAGTGGGCCGATTATTACAAGGCCAACGTCGAATTCTTTACTGAAATCGGTTCACCGGGCGGAGCTGCGAAAGTAGGCCAGATGGCTGGCGATCACGAAGTGGTTTCTGCTTTGCCCCCACAGGCCGAATAACCCTTGTTCGACCGGCTGCCCGAATATCCCTGGGAAGGGCTAAAACCCTTTGCCGCTAGGGCCGCCAAGCACGAAGGCGGTCTGGTTGACCTTTCGGTGGGTTCGCCGGTAGACCCAACGCCAAAAATCATTCAGGACGCCCTGATGGCAAACTCAAATGCTCCCGGCTACCCGAAAACGGGCGGCACCCCAGAGTTCAAGCAGGCGGTGGTTGACTGGTACGCGCGCCGTCGCGGTGTTCACGGACTTCACCCCGACCAGGTGATGCCAACCATCGGTTCGAAAGAGCTAATTTCTTGGTTGCCGATATTTCTCGGCATTGGCCCGGGCGACGTGATCGTGCAACCGAAGGTCGCCTACACCGCTTACATCGTGGGCGCAGCGCTTGCCGGAGCCGAAATCATTAGCGAGGACGACCCAGCCAAGTGGCCTTCGAACACCAAGCTGATCTGGATCAATTCTCCGGGCAACCCCGACGGCAGAGTGCTTGAGATTGCCGAGATGAAGGCCGCCGTAGATCGAGCCCGTCAACTCGGGGCCCTCTTGGCAAGCGACGAGTGTTACCTCGAATTTGGTTGGGACGAGTGGGAGACCAAGCGCATTCCGACCGTTCTTGATTCGGCCGTTTGCGGAGGCACCTATGAAGGCGTCTTAGCTGTTTATTCGCTTAGCAAGCAGAGCAACCTCGCGGGTTACCTCGCAGCCTTCGCGGTTGGGGAGCCGAGTCTTATCAAGGCTCTGGTCAACCTGCGCATGCACTCTGGTCTAAACACCCCTCAACCGGTCCAACTTGCGATGACCGTGGCACTCGGCGATGACGAACACGTGTCAGCGGAGAAGGCCGTCTACCGCGCTCGCCGCGAGGTTTTGCTGCCTGCAATTAGGCAGTACGGCTTTGAGGTTCAAGACAGCAAGGCCGGCCTATACATTTGGGCAACGCTCGGCGAGGACTGCTGGCAGACGGTCGAACGAATGGCCGACCTGGTCATTTTGGTTGCACCTGGCAGTTTTTACGGCCAGTCGAGCAAAAACTTTGTGCGCTTTGCACTCACCGCAACC
>CAIJJH010000162.1 GCA_903820955.1 uncultured Micrococcales bacterium | reverse complement strand
GATCACCGGGGTTGCAAAGTGCCATCAGCACAGCAGCGTTTGCGCTGGCGCCCGAGTGCGGCTGAACGTTTGCGTGTTCGGCTCCGAAAAGCGCCTTGGCACGGTCACGGGCGAGGTTTTCGGCTACGTCAACGGCTTCGCATCCGCCGTAGTAACGCTTGCCAGGGTAACCCTCGGCGTATTTGTTGGTGAGAACCGAGCCCTGAGCCTCGAGAACGCTGCGGCTAACAAAGTTTTCGCTGGCAATCATCTCGAGGGTGTGGCGTTGGCGGTGGAGTTCGGCGTCTAGGACGGCGGCTATCTCAGGGTCAGTTTCGCTGAGCGGAGAGTTGAAGCTGGTTGGCAACTTGGACATGTTCGGGGCTCCTACTTTTTTGGTTGTTATTCGGCCCAGGCGCACGACCAAAATACCTATCGCTCCCCGATGGAAACCCATCTTTAGCGCCAGTTGCGATGTGTCAATTCTATCTTTAACCCTTAGGCGACACGATTTTGAAGACGCTCCCCATACATCGTCAAAATGTCTTACAGCGTCAGTATTCTAGTATTTACTTCGTAAAAACGAACTTGAAAGAGATTTAGCAAATGGGTGTGCCAGTAATCATCGGTATTGCAATGATTGCCGCAGGAATCGCCTTGGCCGGCTGGATCACCTACACGGTCTTGCAGCAGCGTCGCGACGAGCGCCGACGCAGCGAAGACTAGTTAAACTTGAGCGCATGAACGCTCATTGGGTTTTAACCATCATTTGCAAAGACCAACCTGGAATCGTTCACGCCGTGACCGGGGCGATCGTTGCCGCCAACGGAAACATCACCGAATCTTCGCAGTTCTCCTCCGACGACACCGGACGCTTTTTCATGCGGCTACAAATCGAATCCAACTCACCGCGCAACCATCTCGAGGCAAACCTGTCAAAGGTTGTCGAGCAGTACGACATGGAAATCTCGCTAGATGAGGTTGGCCGCAAGCTCAAGACCCTGGTGCTGGTTTCGAAGAGCGCACATTGCCTGAACGACATCCTGTTTCGCCAGCGCGCCGGCCTTCTTCCAATCGAGATCCCAGCGGTTTTTGCAAACCACGCTGACCTAGCTTCACTCGCCGAGTTTTACTCGATCCCGTTTGAGGCTCACGAGGTCAAAGACGCCGGTTCCAAGGCTGCCTTCGAGCACCTGCTTCGCGACTACATCAACTCGGCTGGCATCGAACTGATCGTGCTGGCCCGATTCATGCAGATACTCTCACCCGAGTTTGTCGCCGAATTCGCCGGACGCATAATCAACATCCACCACTCGTTCCTGCCGGGCTTCAAGGGCGCAAACCCCTATGCCCAGGCTCACTCCCGCGGCGTGAAGCTGATCGGCGCCACCGCCCACTTTGTCACTGCCGACCTCGACGAGGGGCCGATCATCGAACAGAACGTTGTTCGAGTCGACCACGGCGACTCAAAGGACGAACTTGTTTCGGTCGGCCAGGACGTCGAGTCGAAGACACTGACTCAGGCGATTCGCTGGTTCGCGGAGCACCGAGTGCTCCTCGACGGTGAACGCACGATCATCTTCAGTTAGCGCATTCTTCGGTAGAGCCAACCGCCACCGAGCAGAAACGCGAGTGCCAAGGCCGCAAAACCAAGAGTCTTGTCGTTTGTGGCAGGCTGACTCAACTCCGTTTCGCTGGTCAGGGTCGCCAACTTGACCGGAGGTTTAGCCTTTGGCAGCGACCTGGCAGAGTTTTCGGGTTGGTTGGTTACCGACTCTTCAGCCGTCATCGGTGTTGAACCCTCGGTTAGCGTGGCTGCCGATGGGTGCGAGCGTTTCTTCACCTGGGCCGTGCCGGTCGAGCTTTGACTGGCTGTTCGGTCGATTGTGACGGCGTCCGAGTTGATAGCGCTAAGCGGGCCGAGGTTTCCGGTCGCGTCCTGAACGATATTGACCGGTAGCACGAGCCTCACGGTTCCAGCCGAACAACTGCTGGCCGCTAGGCGATAGGTGAGACCTACCAAGACCGTGGTCATCGTGAACTTGCAACCTGTGGCTGTGCCTGAGTGAGAAAACGAGTCGATCGCCAAGCCTTGCACCGCCTCACTGAAACGAACCTCGAAGACCGGTTGCGCGGTCTGGCTGGCTCGCTCCAAAAGCGCGATGCTAGCCGTCGGCGCTTGATCGTCGATGGCTACCGTCGGTGAGTCGACGGCGGCCAGAGGGCCGAGGTTGCCGGCGGTGTCGGTTGCCGAAAGCGCCTTGAGGGTCACGTAGGCGCTGGCGCCTTGCGAGCAATCGGTCAGCCAGATCGAGTAGGCATCTTTGGAGCCCGAGAGCTTCGATAGCTGGCAACCGTCACCGTGGAGTTGCAACGAGGACGCCGACAAGCCGGTCACCGGTTCGGCGAAAACTAGCGAGTAACCGATCAAACCCGGCCGACTGGTTGGGTCTTTCGTAAAGCTGAGCGGGGTCGGGGCGTCAAGGTCAACCAGAACACCCGTGCTGACAACCGCGGCCAGGGGCCCCGAGTTTGAGCTCAGGTCGCTCGCTCCTGAGGCCTTCAGGGTGAGCGTGGCCGTGGTCGCCGATGCGCAACCGCCAACGGTAACCACGAAGCTCTGCGAGCTACCGGTGACCGAGTTCACCTGGCACGAGGTGCCAACGACGCTAAACGAGGACGCCCCGAGACCGGTAACCGGTTCGTCAGAGGTAACCGTGAACGGCAGCGCCACGAGGTTGCTCGGGGTGCTTGGCGAGGTAATCGTGAAACTCGGATTCTTACGGTCTAGCGTGATCTGGTTCGATGCGGCAATTGAAACCGGCCCAGTCGCCGCTCCAGTAACCGAATCGGCCGCCAGAGTCAGACCCATCGTGCCATCGGAGCAGCCCGAAACCGTGATCGCGTAACTCGAGCCCGAGCCAGAGATCGCCGAAACCGAACAACCGCCTGCTGTGCCCGCAAAACCGAAGTCGGTGGTTTCAAGCCCTCCGATGGTCTGGTTGAACACGAGGTTGTAGGCAACCGTGGACTGGTTGCCCGCGCTGCTAACAGTGGCAAACGTGGTGACCGTTGGTGAATAGGCGTAGGTGAGAATGACCTGACCGTTACCGCTTCTCGTACCTGCCGTGTGGGTCACGCTCTTCGTGTAGTTCGCCGAAGCGTAGGACGATCCGCCGCCACCGCCGGCGCCGTCGGTGCCCGACGGAATCCCGTCTCCGCCTCCTCCACCGCCGCCGAAGTAGCCGCCTCCGCCGCCACCGCCACCGGCCGCAGAGCCGATACCTCCGGTGCCACCAACGCCTTTAGTGCCAGCCGAACCCGAGCCTGCCGAGTAGCCCGAGCCACCAGCACCGCCCGCAAGCTGGGTTGCTCCACCGCCGCCGTTCGGACTGCTTCCGGAGCCTGCCTGAGCGATTAGGCCGCCGCCGGGTGCTCCGGCGAGACCCACCCAACCACCGGTTCCTCCGCCGCCACCGGCCACAACTATGCGATCGTCTAGCGCAGAAGTCAGGCGAATATCCGAGGCTCCACCTCCAGAGCCTTCGTCGGTGTGTGAACCACCGGCTACTCCACCACCGTTGAAGCCACCGAGCGCCGATGCACCCTGCTTACCAGCGCCACCAACGTAGATGTTCATGGTCGCTGGAATGCTCGAGAATGAGCCAGTGACCTTGCCTCCGAGACCACCGGTTCGCCCACCCTGGGCTCCGGCAAGTTCGAAGTTCATGGTTCGAATTCCCGACGGTGGGGCGTAGACGTAATAGTCGCCGGTGTAGTCGAAGGTGACCGTGCAAAGTCCGTTGGTGCAGACGGGTGCCGGCGTTGCGCTGGCTGCCTGCACCGAAGCGGTGAGGCCGATTGTTGTCAGGGTAATTGCGGCCGCTACGAGCACGTGAGGCCAGCGGCGTGAAGGTTTTCTGTGATTCATCCCAGAAATGTAAAACTCCCGCCGAAACTCGACGGGAGTTATACACAGATTTCTTTAGGCTAGGCGCGCCTTTAGGTTCTCGGCGAGGCTTGCCATGAACTCATCGGTGGTTTGGTAGGCCTGATCCTTGCCAACCAGCGCGGCGAGGTCCTTGGTCATGTGGCCGGCCTCCACGGTCTTGATGATTACGTCCTCGAGGGTTTCGGCAAAGTGCTTAACCTCGGGAGTGCCATCGAGCTCGGCGCGGTGCATGAGGGCACGGGTCCAGGCGTAGATCGAGGCGATCGGGTTGGTTGAGGTCTTCTTGCCGGCCTGCCAGTCGCGGTAGTGACGGGTTACGGTTCCGTGCGCTGCCTCGGCGAGCGCGGTCTTGCCGTCTGGGGTGGTTAGCACCGAGGTCATCAGGCCAAGCGAACCGAAGCCCTGGGCAACGGTGTCACTCTGGACGTCGCCGTCGTAGTTCTTGCAAGCCCAGACGTAGCCGCCCTCCCACTTGAGAGCAGCCGCAACCATGTCGTCGATCAGGCGGTGCTCGTAGGTGAGGCCAGCGGCTTTGAAGCGGTCAGCGTATTCGGCTTCGAAGACTTCCTGGAACGCATCCTTGAACGCACCGTCGTAGGCCTTCAGAATCGTGTTCTTGGTCGAGAGGTAGACGGGGTAGTTGCGGGCGAGCCCGTAGTTGAAGCTGGCTCTCGCGAAGTCGCGGATCGAATCCATGTAGTTGTACATGCCCATCGCGACGCCACCGTGCTCTGGGTAGTCGGCGACGGTCATTGTGACGGCCTCGCCAACTTCGGGCGTCCAGGTCATGGTTACGCGGCCCTTGCCGGGAACCTTGAAGTCGGTTGCCTTGTATTGGTCACCGTGAGCGTGGCGGCCGATGATGATCGGCTTGGTCCAGCCGGGTACTAGGCGCGGAATGTTTGAGATGATGATTGGCTCGCGGAACACTACGCCGTCGAGGATGTTTCGAATCGTGCCGTTTGGCGACTTCCACATCTTCTTGAGCTTGAACTCTTCGACGCGGGCTTCGTCTGGGGTGATGGTTGCGCACTTCACGCCGACACCGTGCTTCTTGATCGCGTTTGCAGCGTCGATGGTCACCTGGTCGTCGGTTGCGTCTCGGTGTTCGATCGAAAGGTCGTAGTACTCGAGGTCGATATCGAGAAACGGGAGGATCAACGAGTCCTTGATGTTCTGCCAGATGATTCTGGTCATTTCGTCGCCGTCTAGTTCGACAACTTTTCCGACTACTTTGATTTTGGACATGCTTAGGGGCACTCGCTCTCGTTGTGATTTTCCAGTTAATAACTGGACCACTCTTAGCCTAGCGAATAACGCGTGGCTAAACTTAGGGCATGACCCTTACCCGCATCTTCAAAGCGATAGTTGCCGTAGTCGCCGCTTCACTAATTGGCCTTGTCGCTGTTCCGAGCCAGGCCAACGTGACTCCATCGCAGACGATCAACGAGTCAACCGTGGGTATGCAAATGTTCATGTGGAACTGGAAGTCGCTGGCAACCGAGTGCCGCACGCAACTCGGTCCTGCAGGGGTCAACTGGATCCTGGTCATGCCCCCTCAACAGAGCATCGACGGCGGCTCGTGGTGGACACACTACCAACCGACCGCCTACACACTTGACTCAAACCTCGGCAGCGAGGCCGACTTCACCCGAATGGTTTCTTCTTGCAACGAGGCCGGGGTAGATGTCATCGCCGATGCCGTCATCAACCACATGGCCAGCGGTAGCTACTCATTCCCCGAGGTGCCCTACACCAACACAAACTTTCACTACTTCTCGCCGACACACAACTGCCAGGCTGACATTCAGAACTACAGCAACGTCACCGAGGTGCAGGACTGCCAGCTTGGTGGCCTGGTCGACCTAGCCACCGAGGAGCCATACGTTCAGGGCAAAATTGCCGGCTACCTGAACCACTTGCTTTCTCTCGGTGTCAAAGGTTTCAGGGTCGACGCCGCCAAACACATTCCGGTTGCCGACCTAGCCGCGATAAAGGCTCAGTTGACCGACCAGAGCGCGTTCTTCGTAAACGAGGTCATCGGTGGTCCGCCAGAACCGACAACCTATTACCAAATCGGGGCGTTGTTCTCTTTTGATTGGTCCAGCGGGCTGAAATCGGCATTCGGAACCTTCAACGGGGCGAGTGACCTGGACGTGCCAAACAGCCAGTACCGAGGCATGGGAACCTCAAACCTTGAGGTCACAATGGTTACCAACCACGACACCGAGCGCAACGGTTCGGCCCTAACCTACGCCGACGGCAAGCGCTACCTGATGGGCATGATTTACACCCTGTCTGAACCCTTCGGCGACCCAATGCTCTATTCGGGTTATGCCTTCTCGGACTTCAACGAAGCGCCGGTTCTCAAATCTGGACTCAATGTTTGCAACTCAGGCGCCGGAGTTAAGTCGAGTTATGTTCAGGGCCAAATGATCTGCGTAGACCGCTGGACTGCCGTCCAAGGCATGATTCGCTGGCACAAGTTCGTAAACGGCGAGACCAAGGTCAACCACTGGAGCAACAACAACTCCTACGGTTATGGCCGCGGAGCCAAGGGCTACGTGCTGTTCAACTCGGCTGCCTCGACCCAAAAGTACAAGGGAATCAAGACTGGTCTCGCCGCGGGTAACTACTGCGACGTGGTCTCCGGTGGCAAGACGCCCGTCATAATCTCTAAGGGCAAGAGGGTTTGCCGCGGACTAACCGTAGTTGTCGCCAAGGGCGGGGTCATGGCAACCACGTTGCCTTCGATGACCGCGTTAGCGATCGCTACCTACTCGAAGCGTTAGAGGTTTTTATCGCGCAACGACTTTGCGCGTTCAAACAAGTTGGTTAGCGATTCGTCGTTACCTGCAGCCAAGACGTCGGTGAACTCCTCGAGCACTCCCTTGAGCGCCTCAATCGAACGCAAAACCTCTTCGCGGTTATTGCCAACCATTCCTGCGGTTAGCTCCGGCTTGGTGCCGGCAACCCTGGTCGAGTCTTTGAAGCTGGACGCCGCCAAAGCAAAACTCTGGTCGCCATCGGCAATAGCCAACAGCTGAGCCGCCGCTAAGACGTGGGGTAGGTGGCTGATTCGCGCCACGGCCTCGTTGTGGTCGGTTTCAGAGAGAACTACAGCAGTTGCACCGAGTCTGGTTACGAGGTCTTCTAGAGGCTCAGAGGCCTTGGCAAGCACCCAGGTAGCGCCTGCGAAAAGGCCCGCCCTGGCGGCTTCGAAGCCGGAATGTTCGGTTCCAGCCATCGGGTGGCCGGCGACAAACTCGATGTTTGGCTCGGTCACTTCGACGTGCTTCATCACCGAGAGCACGTTGGTTACCAAAAGCGGCTTTTCGCGCCTTGAGGCAGCGGCCTGAACCTGAGCGAAAACATCGGTGAATGCGTCAAATGGCACAGCGATCACAAGTAGATCGACGATGTTCGACAGCTCGTCAATGCTCGACGCCACCTCGATGCCGTGAGCCTTTGCCGCTTCGATGGTCTTTGGGTCGGCGTCCCAGACGATTACCTCACTGGCGAGCGACTTCGCGATTGAGCCGCCGATCAGGCCAGCACCAATCACGCCAAACTTGCCGCTCATTCTTCGACCGCCACGTCGAGCTGGTTTGAGAACGAAACCTTTGAGCCTGCGCCAACGCCCGGCAGTCCAATCACGGCACCGACAACTCCGACTCCGGCCCACTCTTGGAACGAACCGACCACGCGAACTCTTGAACCGAGGGCGATGATTGCCTCGAGGGCGGCGCGAACCTGTTCGTCTTGAACGTAGCCCTCAATCGTGAAGTTGAACGCGTATGCACCGATGTCGGCTCTGAGCGGGCGGCTCGAGAGCGAGCTGAGCGAAATGCCCCGACTCGAGAACTCGGCAAGCATGTCTCCAAGGATCCCGGTGCGATTGGTTGGCGGAATAACCGTCACCCAGGTGCGGTATTCGCGGCCAGCTTGGCGCGCGCGGATGCCCTTGCCGAGCAGGTAAAACTTGGTGTGGGCTCCGGCATTGTCTTGCACGGCTCTGGCTAGTGGAACCAGGTCGTAGAGCGCGCCGGCGATTGGCGAGGCCAGGGCACCGATGTCGGTTGCCTCACCTTGGGCCACCGAGGCCACGGCAGCGCTGGTCGAAGCCGCGGTTTCTACCTGCAGAGAGTTTTCGGCGATGTAGCGCTGGCACTGGGCAAGCCCAACCGGGTGACTGATGGCGCGTGTGATCGAGGTTACGCCGGGCTTCACAAAGACGTCGAATTCGACCGGCACGACCACTTCGTCACGAACCAGGACGTCCACGGTGTTGAAGACGATGCTGTCAACGGTGGAGGTTACTTCGCCGTCAACGCTGTTCTCTATTGGAACCAGCCCGAAGTCGGCACTGCCCAATTCGACTGCGGCGACGATCTCGGCAACGGTTGCGGCCGGTTGTAATTCGAAGTCATCGTTCAGCAACAGCGCTGCCTGGTGGCAGAAGCTACCAGCGGGACCCAGGTAAAGGCAGGTCCGCTTGCTCATTAGGCCTTGCCGCCTTGGAGTCTCGCCATTTCGGCTTCGTAGTTGGCTATGCCGTCAAGCATGCGAACCTTCTCGACGGTGGTGTCGATTGGCAGTAGGTCTTCGATTCCGTAGTCGCCCAGCAACCTGGCGCGAACGCCTTGGCCGACGAGAGTCTTGAGGGTTGCCTGAAGCTTTGCGTCGAGCAGACCGTTGTTCACCGAGAACAGGAACGCGTGCGAGGAGTCGAGCGCGAACAGGAACGAACGCAGCGAGACGATGTCGATGTCATTGACTCGAAACTCCTCGAGCATGGTCGAAAGGGTTCCGACCGAGTCGTCCTTGGGCCAGAGCAGGAAGGTCGAGCGCGAAGACTTCGAGCTCAGAATTGGGTCGCGCTGTAAGAGGCCGTAGCGGGTGCGCAGCATTTGGTTGTGGTGCGCCAGCGCAATAACCGGCACGAGACCGAGCCCCTCGGCAATGGCCTTGGGAGCAAACGCAATCATCTCTGGGTTACCGCGCTGAATAACGGCTTTGCAGGCCTCAAAGGTAGTCTCGGCAGGCAACGCTTCGACGTCGAGTTCGCGAAGGGCTCGAGAGAACTTAGGCAGAATGTCGATGTTGACCAGGGCTTCGCGAGGAATCACGTTGCCGACCAGTCCGTAGGCACCGATCTCTTCTTCGAGCGTGCGAACCTGGGTGACCATGCAGTGCTCGGTGGTGAGAATCAGGCGCGAAAGTGCGCCGGTGAACTCGCCGTTGACGTTGTTCTCGAGCGGGATGATGCCGAAGGTGCCGTCGACGGTGTCGACGGTGAAAAGTAGCTCGTCTAGCGAGTCGAGGGCGAGAACCTGGGTTGGCTCGATGCCGTCAAAAAGCAGGGCAGCGCGCTCGTCAGAACTACCTCGGGGGCCCTGAAAAAGGGTTACGGGTGTGCCAGCCATAGAAAAACCATCCTTGTTGCGCGTTTAGGCAACTATATCAGGTGCGCTAAACCAGTGAGTCGCGCCAAGCCTTATGCATCTTGGCGAACTTGCCGGTGCCCGCAATCAGGACGGCCGGTTTGTCGTCCTCCGTGATTCGCCCGTGCTCCATGACCAAGACGCGATCGGCAATCGAAATGGTCGAGAGTCGGTGCGCGATGATGATCGCGGTGCGGTCGGCGAGCAGGGTCTTGAGACCGTGCTGAACCAAACGCTCGCTAGGGATGTCGAGCGATGCCGTTGCCTCGTCGAGGATCAAAACCGCAGGGTCGGCGATAAACGCGCGAGCAAACGAGATCAACTGGCGCTGACCGGCACTAACTCGGCCACCGCGCTTGTTGACGTCGGTGTCGTAGCCATCGGGCAGAGCCATGATGAATTCGTGAGCACCAACGGCCTTGGCCGAAGACTCGACCTCTTCGCGAGTCGCGTTTGGCTTGCCGAGCGAGATGTTGTCGGCGACGGTACCCGAGAACAAGTAGGCCTCCTGGGTGACCATAACAACAGCGCGGCGAAGGTCGACATCGCTTAGTTCACGAAGGTCGATGCCATCTAGCTTCACCTCACCCTTTACCGGGTCATAGAACCTGGCTACCAGCTTGGCGAGGGTTGACTTGCCGGCACCGGTGGTGCCCACCAGCGCGATGGTTTGCCCCGCCGGAATATCGAGCGAGAAGTTCGGCAGAATCTCGGTGCCGTTCGAATAGGCGAATTGCACGTCGTTGAATTCGATGTGTCCGTGCGGTTCGGTAAGCGGGGTCGAGGTTTCAGGCTCCGGAACCGAAGGCTCCTCCTCGAGCACACCCGAGATCTTTTCGAGACCTGAGTTTGCCGACTGAACCGAGTTGTAGAACATGGCGAGCTGTTCCATCGGGTCGTAGAAGCTGCGAACGTAGAGAATGCACGAGAGCAGGACGCCGATTCCGAGGCTTCCTTCGATCACGCGAAGACCGCCGAATAGCAAGACGGCTGCCGCGGTAACGCGACCGATGAAGATCAGGCCCGGATCGAAGATACCGAACAGCTGAATGACCTTGGCGTTCACGTCGCGGTAGTCCTCGACGAGGTCGGCGTATTTGACCTGGTTTTGCGCTTCCTTGCGGAAGGCCTTGACGGCACGAATGCCGGTCATGGTCTCGACGAAGTGCACGATCAACTTTGCCGAGGCAACGCGGGTCTTGCGGTAGTTGGTGCGAGTGCGCTTCTGGAACCAACGGGTTAGGAACCATAGAGGGATGAACGAGATCAGGACGAATAGGAACGACTGAGCGTCGAGCACAATCATGGCAACCGCGGTGAAGATCATGAACAAAATGCCAGCGATCATTTCGTTGCCGCCCGAGTTGAGCAGCTCCATGATCGAGTCGAGGTCGTTGGTCTGGCGCGAAATCACGCGGCCAGAGGTGTAGGTTTCGTGAAACTCGATGCTCAGCTTCTGGGTGTGAGCGAACAGGCGCCTGCGAAGCCCAAGCATGATGTCTTGGTTGATCCTTGCCGCGTACTGCACGAACACCGCAATCAGAGCCGAGGCGATGATGGCGCCGACTAGGTAGCCACCGACCAGCCACCAGAGCAGCGTGAAGTCGCCCTTTACGGCTGCCGGAAGCGCTCGGTCGATGACGATTGCGATCACGCCGGGCAGGGCAACGCGCAAACCCTGCGAAAGCGTAACCAAAAGCAGGCTCACCCAGAGGCGGTGTCTAACCGGCTTGATGATCGAGCCGAGCAGTGCCATCGAGCGAGCGCGAACGCGCTTCTGCTCCTCTTTGCTGAGTTCAATCTTTTCTTCGTTCTTCACACCCTGCATCGACATCTACTTCACCTCAATCAGCGCGCCGGCAGCGTCGAGGCTGCTGATGACGAATCGGTAGTGGTCGTTGGTGGCCAGCAGTTCGCTGTGCTTACCGAATGCTGTGATTCGGCCGTCCTGCATGAGAGCGACCTTGTCGGCAAGCTGAACCGTGGACGGCCGGTGCGCGACAATCAGCGCGGTGGTTGCCTTCAGGACTGTTCGAAGTGCGTCTTCGACCATGGCTTCGGTGTCGACGTCGAGCGCCGAAAGCGGGTCATCGAGAACTAGGACGGCTGGCTTGGCCGCAACTGCGCGAGCAAGAGCCAAGCGCTGGCGCTGACCGCCCGAAAGTGAGAGGCCTTCTTCGCCGATCTTGGTTTCGAGGCCCTCGGGTAGGTCGTAGGCAAACTGTGCCTGCGCGATAGCGAGTGCCTGCTGCAACTCTTCTTCGCTGGCGTCGGGGTTGCCGAGCAAAACGTTGTCGCGAATGCTAGCCGAGAACAGGGTTGCGTCTTCGAAAGCCATAGCGACGTGACTGCGCAGCTCCACGGCGGTTAGCTCGCGGATGTCCACGCCGTCAAGTTTGATCGAGCCGTCGGTTACCTCATAAAGCCTCGTGGCCAAGGCGGTGAGAGTGGTCTTGCCGCAACCGGTCACACCGATTAGAGCGACTGATTCACCCGGCATCAGCTCAAGGTTGATCCCGCGCAGCAGGTCTGGTTCGCCCTCTGGTGCGTCCTGGAACCTGAAGTGGACGTCCTCGAAGACGAGTCTTCCGTGCACTTCTGGAATCTCGGTCGCCTGATCTGGGTCGTCGATGCCAGTTGGGGCGTCGATTACCTCGAAGAAACGCTCTACCGCGGTGCGGGCGTCGATGGTCATCGAGAGCAAGAAACCGATCGAGTCCATCGGCCAGTGCAAAACACGTGTGGTCAAGATGAAGGCTGCGAGACCACCGATGGTGAGCTGATGGTTATCGATCAGGATCACCCCGACGAACAGCGAAATGCCGAGGGCGATTTCTGGAATCACCGAGAGCGACCACCAGAGGGTAGCGACCATGCGTGCCTTGAGCAGTTCGGTCTTGCGAAGTTCGGTTGCGTCGTTGACAAACTTTTCGGTGATGAACTTGCCGCGACCGAACGCTTTCAAAACGCGAATGCCGTGGACGCTTTGCTCTACGGCCGTGGCCAGGTCACCAGACTGGTCCTGGCTCTTACGCGCCGTGGTGTGGTAGTTCTTCTCGAATCGGAATCCGATGATCCAGAGCGGGGCAACGATAACCAAGAAGATGGTGCCGAGAATCCATGAGTATGAATACAGGATTCCGAGACCCACGACGATTGTGACAGCGTTGGCTAGCAAAAGAACAATGCCGAACGAAAGCCAGCGGCGAATCAGGCTTAGGTCTTGGGTTGCACGGCTCAGCAACTGACCGCTCGGCCACTTGTCGTGAAACGAAACAGGCAGCTTTTGAAGTTTTGCGTAAAGTGTGCGGCGAAGATTGGCCTCGACGTGCGTGCCGGGAATCAGCACCAACCAGCGCCTACCCAAAACCATTACCGCTTCGAGGATTCCGAGCACGAGAACCCAAAAAACGGCCGGGTAAAGGGCGTCGAGTGAATGCTGCTTCGAGCCGCCGGTGACGTCGATGGCGTTGACCAGCGATTGCATGAACTGGGGGATTTGGAGGGCTAGCAGGTGCGCTCCAAGCGCGGCAACCGTGCCGAGGATAATGCGGGGCAACGCCGCCTTGGTATAAGGGAAGATGCGCAAAAGCGTGCGAATCGTTCCGCTCTTTTGGGTCGTCTCAGACAATTCTTCAAGCCTTAAAGTTTTACGGTTTCCGGGTGAAACACGTGGTTTTGCTACAGGTCAGCCTTAGAGGCTAACACCGAAAGTGGAGAAAAGATTTCCGAAATGCCAATATCTGCAAGTCTTTTTGGATGAAATCTTCGTTCAATGCTTACATAGACGGTTTTAATCTATACAAAGGCGTACTTGAGCGCCGTGGAGACACGAAATGGCTCGATATCCGATCACTTTGTGAATCCCGATT
>CAIJJH010000161.1 GCA_903820955.1 uncultured Micrococcales bacterium | reverse complement strand
GCATCGATAACGGCGAAGGTTTTCAGGCGCAGTGCCTCGTCGCCGATTGGCGTGCTGCGCTTGACGAAGTACACGAGGGCGGAGTCAACGTTTGGTGCTGGCCAGAACACGTTTCGTCCAACGTTGCCGGCCAGGTTGGCATCGGCATACCAGGCGAGCTTGGCGCTCGGCACCCCGTAAACCTTCGAACCCGGGCCGGCGGCTAGCCGGTGCGCGACCTCGGCTTGAACCAGCACGAGACCACGGTTGATCGATTCGAAGCGCTCCAAAAAGTGCAGCAGCACGGGAACCGAGATGTTGTAGGGCAGGTTGGCGACCAGCGCGTCTGGCTTGCTTGGTAGTTCGCTCAGTCGGAGCGCGTCCTCGTGAATCAGGGTGAAGTCTTTACCGGCCGCGCGCTTGGCAATCGTGGCCTCTAAAGCTGCAGCCATCTTTGAGTCAATCTCGACCGCGATAACCTTGGCGGCAACCTCGAGGAGCCCAAGGGTGAGCGAACCCAAACCTGGCCCGATCTCAACTACGGTCTCGGCGCCGGTCAGTTTGGCTGCCGCGACGATTCGGCGAATGGTGTTCGGGTCGGTCACGAAGTTTTGCCCGAGCTTCTTGGTTGGCACAACGTCGAGGCGAGCGGCGAGTTCGCGGATATCGGCACCGCCTAGAAGCTCAACCATTCCACTCACCGTAGACGGCCTGAGTGTTGGCCGAAAGCTGGGCGGCGACTTCGTTCGCCGAAAGATCGAGCACCTCGGCCATCTTGCGAACCGTGATCGGCACGAGGTAACTGGCGTTTGGTCGGCCGCGGAAAGGCTCGGGGGTCAAGAATGGTGCATCGGTTTCGACCAGTATCAGCTCTTTGCGCGCGATGGCCAGCGAGTCTCGAAGATTTTGGTTGCGTTTGATCGTGATGTTTCCAGCGAAAGACATGTACCAACCGTTGGCATTGCAAACCTCGGCGAGGTCGACATCGCCCGAGTAACAGTGAAATACGACTCGCTCTGGTGCGCCGACTCTCTTGAGTGTCTCGACGACCTCGGCGTGGGCTTCGCGGTCGTGAATCATCAGCGCGATGTTTTGTTCTTTGGCAATTCGAATGTGCTCTTCGAACGAGTGTTTTTGCAGGGCGATCGCGTCAGCGCCAGACGTTCTGAAAAAATCGAGGCCGGTTTCGCCGATTGCTCGAACTCGGGGCTGCTCAGCTAAAACCGCAATCTCGGCGATAGCTGCGTCAAGCGCTTTGAGGCTTTCGTAAAGAGGAGCCTCGTTCGGGTGAATCGCGACGGCGGCGAGCACTCGGTCGTCTTTTGCTGCCAAATCGGCCGACCACTTGGACGACTCCAGAGTGACACCCACCTGAACCACACCGAGAATGCCAACCTGGTTGGCGCGGTTTAGCTGCTCGTCGTTGCTGAGCGGTTCGTCACCATCGACGATGTCTAGGTGGGTGTGATTGTCATAGGTTCCGACCTCGAGAGGCTCGGGTAGCGGCGGAAACCTCAAGTCTCGGTCGCTGTTGCCGTCGTATCTGGCACGAATGTGCTCGCTCAAGTTACTTGCCTTCGGCGTCTGATTCGATGCGCGGAAACAATGCCTCGAGTTCGCCCAGTTTGGTGCCGGGCTTAATGCCGCCCCAAACGCCAGCACTGGCTATGGTTGCGGAGAACTCGATCCCGAGCGCGCTAGCGAGTTTTGCGGTCGCCTTCGGCATCACCGGCGCGAGCAAAATTGCCAGTGAGCGCAAGCCATCGATCGTCGTGTAAAGCACTGTGCTCAAGCGTTCGCGGTTGGCTTCGTCCTTGGCGAGCACCCACGGCTCTTGCACGGTGATGTAGTTG
>CAIJJH010000160.1 GCA_903820955.1 uncultured Micrococcales bacterium | reverse complement strand
GCCTCGTTACCAAGTCGAACCTGATTCTTGGCATGGGCGAAACCCGCGAGGAAATCTCTGAAGCGCTGGTAGATCTTCACGCTGCCGGTACTGACATCATCACGATCACCCAGTACCTTCGTCCAACCAAGCGCCACCACCCCGTCACCCGATGGGTGAAACCTCAGGAATTCGTCGAGCTGGCACAAGAGGCTGAGGAAATCGGATTCCTGGGCGCTCTCTCCGGGCCGTTGGTCAGAAGTTCTTATCGCGCCGGGCGACTATGGGCCGCTTCGATGATCAAAAAGGGTTTCGAGATTCCTGAAAACTTGCAACACCTCGCCGACGCCGCCGCGCGTGAAGGCTTTGCACAGGGCGTCCACGGGTAGGCTAAGCACATGGCAAAACAGACTTCAAAAGAACCCGGACGCTTCAGCCAGGTAATCGATGTATTCAAGCGCACCATTCGAGTAGACAAAAGTGCTCTTTGGTACATGCTCGCGGGCTTCATTGTTCCGGTTGCGCTTTCGCTCGTTGCGGCATTCACGACCGCCGGCAACAACGTCCTGAGCTGGATTTTGGATCTCCTTCTAGGTTTCACCATCGGTGTCCTTCTGGCCATGATTCTGCTCGGCAGACGGGCCGAAAAAGCAGCCTACAAGTCTCTCGAGGGTAAGCCAGGCGCCGTGGGAGCAATTCTGCGAGCTCCACTAAAGCGAGCATTCCGTGGCTCTGAAGAACCCGTAGCTGTGAACCCGAGAACCATGGCAGCCGTTTACCGAATCGTCGGCGCACCCGGAATCGTTTTGATTGGCGAGGGCAACCGCGTTGAGGCTCAGCAGCTTCTGGAAGCCGAACGCAGACGCGCCTCGAAGGCAGCGGCAAACGTTCCTATTCACGCTATCTGGGTAACCAACGACGCAAACTCGACTCCGCTTCCTAAAGTTGTCAAGACGCTCAACAAGATGAAGCGAAAGTTGAATCGAAACGAAATTCGAGCCGTGCACTCGCGGTTGAGCTCGCTGACAAACGCCATGCCGATTCCAAAGGGAATCGATCCTCGCAAGATTCGCGCTTCGCATCGCTAACGCCGAATAATCGCCGTTCCGACTGCCTTATCCTGCATTCCGCGGCCGTCGGTTGTGTCCCAGATGAATGCCGGGATCACCAGCAGAATTAGACTCGTGCGAATCAAAGCGCGCCAAAGGCCAACAGGTCTTCCGTCAAGCCGCACCACTACGAGCGAGCAGACGCGATGCCCAATCGAATAGCCTAAAGTCCCGACCAAAACCACCTGCATTAGCGCGTAAAAAACCATGGTGGCGACTGCATCGTTTTTGAAGAAACCAAGGGAGACAACCGAGGCTATTGCCCAATCGATGAAAATCGCTAAAAGTCTTCTGCCAAAGCCCGCCGTCTGTAATTTGCTCACCGACTGAGCCTAGCCAAAAGTTTTACATTGACGAAACAATCGTTGTCGGCTCCGGACGCATCAGCCAACTAAACTAACAACAACGAGCCTGATGACGTGCTCCAACAAACATTCAAAAATGTGAAGGGACTCCCCCATGCATAGCCACCTACCGCACCCAAAGTTCACAACCGCATCTGAGGTTGTCGCCTACATCAAGGAACACGGGATCAAATTCCTAGACGTTCGGTTCACCGATCTCCCCGGCGTTCAGCAGCATTTCAATCTTCCAGCAGCGATGATCGATGAGCAGTTCTTCATCGATGGTCAGCTATTCGACGGCTCCTCGATCCGCGGCTTCGCCTCGATTCACGAGTCAGACATGCAACTGATTCCAGATGTGACCACCGCCTACGTTGACAACTTCCGAATCGAGCCGACTCTCGTCGTCTTATTCGACATCTACAACCCGCGCAACGGCGAGATTTACCACCGCGACCCTCGTCAGACCGCTCGCAAGGCTGAGGCTTACCTAGCCTCGACCGGCATCGCAGACACCGCGTTCTTCGCCCCTGAAGCCGAATTCTTCATCTTCGACGACGTTCGCTACCACTACAGCCAGAACAGCTCGGGTCACTTCATTGATTCAGACGAAGCTGCTTGGAACTCTGGCCGTGACGAGAAGGACTCCGCATCAGGCGTTCGTGGCAACCTAGCCAACAAGACTCCATACAAGGGTGGTTACTTCCCCGTTTCGCCAGTTGACCAGCACGCAGATATGCGCGACGAGATCGTTCTCAAGCTCGAAGAGGCCGGACTGTCGGTCGAGCGTTCGCACCACGAGGTCGGCACCGCCGGCCAAGGCGAAATCAACTACCGCTTCGACACCTTGGTGAAGGCAGCCGATGACGTACTGAAGTTCAAGTACATCGTTAAGAACGTTGCCCGCCGCTGGGAGAAGACCGCAACCTTCATGCCAAAGCCACTGTTCGGCGACAACGGTTCAGGTATGCACGTTCACCAGTCACTTTGGAAGGACGGCAAGCCGCTGTTCTACGATGAGTCTGGTTACGGTGGTCTTAGCGACATAGCTCGCTGGTACATCGGTGGAATCCTAAAGCACGCACCTTCGCTGCTTGCCTGGACCAACCCAACCGTTAACTCGTACCACCGTCTAGTCCCGGGCTTCGAGGCTCCTGTGAACCTGGTTTACTCGGCAGGTAACCGATCGGCGGCTATTCGCATCCCGATGACCGGCACCAACCCGAAGGCCAAGCGCATTGAGTTCCGTGCACCTGACGCCTCTTCGAACCCGTACTTCGCATTCGCTGCGCAGCTCATGGCCGGCCTCGATGGCATCAAGAACCGCATCGAGCCACACGAGCCGGTCGACAAGGACCTCTACGAGCTACCAGCCGAAGAAGCCAAGTTGATTCCTCAGGTTCCTGGCAACCTAGAAGCCGTGCTACAGGCTCTCGAGGCAGACCACGACTACCTGCTAGCCGGTGACGTATTCACCAAGGATCTAATCGAGACTTGGATCGACTACAAGCGTGAACACGAGATCAAGCCACTTGCTCTTCGACCTCACCCTTACGAGTTCGAACTGTACTTCGGCGTCTAAGCCCAAGACTAAAGAGATTGGCCCCGACTTGGTCGGGGCCAATTCCTTTTAAGCGCTGTAAAAGACTCGCTCAAAGACCATTCGTGCACGTCGGGTGAAAGCCAAGTAATCCTGCTCGAGGGCCGATGCGCTGCCGCGCGGGTATTCCAAGATTCGCGCCATACCATCGAGTTGCCTGCGGTCAGTTGTCAAGACATCGCTGCGCTTGTTGGCCCATAGAACCGCTGCACTGCGAACCCGCGACGCCAAGAGCCAGGCTTCGCGAAGGACCGTTGCGTCGTGCTCTGCGATGAGCCCGACCGTGACACAGGCGGCAAGTGCATCTAAGGTTTTGGGAGTTTGAATCGAAGGATGCTTTGCGCCGAACTTGAGTTGCAGGAGCTGAACCAACCATTCGACGTCCGAGAGCGAACCCCGCCCAAGCTTCACATGACGTTTCGGGTCTGCGCCCTGGGGCAAACGTTCGGTCTCCATGCGGGCTTTGATTCTGCGGATTTCTACTATCGCGGCGTTGTCTAAGAGTTCGGGGTACCGATACTGATCGATCAACTCGAGGAAGCTTGCTTGCAGTTCAGGTGAGCCCGCAATCGGTTTCGCTCGGAGAAGCGCCTGCGACTCCCAGGTATTAGCCCACCTTGCGTAGTAAGCGGCGTATGAATCGAGTGATCTTGCAACCGGGCCGTTCTTGCCCTCAGGGCGAAGATCGAGATCGAGTTCGAATTCGAGGAGCGGATCGGTTGCCAGTTTCTTCAGCTCAGCGATAACTTTTTCAGCGGCGCTCTGCGCCTGATCCACTGATACTCCGACCGGTTCGTAAACAAACATCACGTCGGCATCAGATCCGAAGCCGAGCTCCTCGCCACCAAAGCGACCCATCGCGATGATGCCCAAGTCCACCTGCTGGTCTTCGACCAGTGCTAACAAACCCCTCAGGAATACGGCCGTAACGTCGCTAAGCCCTTGAGATATTTGGGCAAGCGAAAGGTTTCCGAGCACCGCGCCCATCGCGAGCCGGAGAGTCTCGCGTCGACGGATGGTCCGGATGCTGGCGGCCGCAGCCTCGAGACTTTCGTGTCGGTTGGCGATGGCTTCAATCTCGGCTTCTAATGTCTCTCGAGATGTGGGCTCCAACTCCTCCGAACGCTCGAACCAGGCGGCCGCCTCCGGCAATTTCTCAAATAGACCGGTGGCAAGTCGCGAGTTCGATAGAACTTGAGTCATGCGCTGCGCTGCGCCATTGGAATCGCGCAACATTCGAAGATACCAATGTGACTCCCCAAGGTCTTCTGAGAGCCGCCTGAAGGCCAATAGCGCCTGATCTGGGTCGGACCCTTCCGAGAACCATTGGATTAGCACAGGAAGTAGTTGGCGTTGAATAGCGGCTCGACGCGAGAGACCCGTAGTTAGGGCGCTGATGTGCCCGAGGGCGCTCTTCGGGTCGGCAAAGCCGATAGCCGATAGGCGGTCCTCTGCCTGCTCGCTACTGAGCTCGATACCGCTGTCTTCCAGCTTGGCCACGGCGCTGAGCAATGGACGATAGAAGACCTTTTGGTGCAGCGAACGCACTTCCAGTTTCACGGACTCCCAATGAGTGACTAAAACCTCGGCGGTCCATTTGATATTGATCGATCTAGCCAGTGCCCGCAGAGCTGTGTCCGAAGTGGGTAACAGATGAGTTCTGCGCATCGCGCTGAGCTGAATTCGATGCTCTAGTACTCGTAGGAACCGGTACTGCTTCTCGAAAACCACGGCGTCTTGTCTCGCGATGTAACCAGCCGAGGCGAGTCTAGAGATCGCTGTGATGGTGTCGCGAACCCGAACGCTCTCGTCGGTGCGTCCGTGCACCAACTGCAGAAGCTGGACCGTGAACTCGATGTCACGCAAACCACCCGGACCCAGTTTGATTTGCCTATCGACCTCGTTGGCGGGAATGTGTTCCATGACGCGCTCGCGCATCTTTTGAGCGGACTCAACAAAAGCCTCACGGCCCGCAGAAGCCCACACGAATGGCTGCATCTTGTCTACGTAACTCGCACCCAGATTCTGATCTCCGGCCAGGTGTCTGGCTTTAAGAAGAGCCTGGAACTCCCAGTTCTCGGCCCAGCGTTCGTAGTAGGAGACGTGGGACTCAAGCGTTCGAACCAGTGCGCCAGACTTTCCTTCTGGCCTAAGGTTCGGGTCGACCTGCCAGAGTGCCGGTTCAGGCGCGTTCGCGTCCATGGCGCGCATCATCCTGGTAGCTAGTCGGGTTGCGATTTCGAGTGCTCGCGAGCTTTCTAATTCGCCTGACGGCTCGGCGACAAAGATTACGTCGACGTCTGAAATGTAGTTGAGTTCCCTCGCGCCGCACTTACCCATCGCTATGACCGCTAGACGAGTATTGGCTACTTCGCTGGTCTCGAATACGCCGTGATCGGTAAGAGCCGTCAACTCCCAGCGAGCGACCTTGAGTCCCGCTTCGACGGCTGCCCCGGCTAGATCGGCCAAGGCTGCGGCGACCTCAGGCATCACTGCCTGCGAATCCTTAGCGGTTACGTCAAAAGCTGCGATCTTCAGAAGTTGCTCGCGATAGCAAATCCGGATGCCGACCCAGGCCGTTTCGGAAGAAGCAATGTCTGCAACCACAGCAGAGAATAATGCGTCGAGCTGTTCTCGATTCGGGAGCGCGGTTTCCTTCTCAAAGAGAGCTAGAGACTGCGGATGCCGCCTCAAGAAGTCGATCAGGGCCGACGAAGCACCGATAGTGAGAATCAGGCGCTCTGCGCTTGGTTGCTTCGATAAAAGCTTCTTGACGGCCTTTACGTCGATGTCAGATAGATCGAGCAACCCGTTTAGCGCTTGATCCGGTGAGGCGGCCTGGCTAATCGCTGCAAACGCCGAGCGGCCAGAATCACCAACCTTTTTGACCAGGGCATCGAGTTTGCCGATGGTTCCTTCAAGGTCCAAGAAACCCAAGCGGGCTAACTCAGAGAGCGTAGCCAATTTTTATCTAGAGGGTTTCGAGGTTTTGCTGAAGCTCGAACGGGGTTACCTGAGAACGGTAATCACTCCATTCCCGACGCTTGTTTGCCAGCACGTACGAGAACACTTCTTCGCCAAGAACTTCGGCGGCAAGTTCACTCTCTTCGAGCTTGCGGATCGCGTGTTCGAGGCTTTGCGGCAATGGTTGAATACCCATCGCTCGGCGCTCAGAGTCGGTTAGGTTCCAGACGTTGTCCTCGGCCTCGGGCGGTAGCTCAAGCCCCTCCTCGATGCCCTTGAGACCGGCCGAGAGTAGAAGCGCATAGGCAAGGTATGGGTTCGCAGCCGAGTCAATCGCGCGATATTCGATGCGAGACGAGTTTGACTTGTTCGGCTTGTAGAGCGGAACGCGAATCAGTGCCGAGCGGTTGTTGTGTCCCCAGCAGACGAATGACGGCGCTTCTCCGCCGCCCCAGAGGCGCTTGTAGGAGTTGACGTACTGGTTAGTGACTGCCGTGATTTCCGGTGCGTACTTTAGTAACCCGGCGATGAACTGTCGGCCAACTTTCGAGAGCTGATATTGAGCCGAAGGATCGTAGAACGCGTTGGTGTCGCCCTCAAAGAGCGACATGTGGGTGTGCATACCCGAACCTGGGTGCTCGGTGAAAGGCTTCGGCATGAACGTTGCATAGACGCCCTGCTCGATTGCGACCTCTTTGATGACCGTGCGGAATGTCATGATGTTGTCGGCCATTGTTAGCGCGTCGGCGTAGCGCAAGTCGATTTCGTTCTGACCAGGGCCACCCTCGTGGTGTGCAAACTCGACCGAGATGCCCAACTGCTCAAGCATTGAAACTGCGCGACGTCTGAAATCGTGTGCGGTGCCACCGGGGACGTTATCGAAGTAGCCGGCGCGGTCCACCGGAATCGGCCCTTCCGGACCGATTTGCGATGACTTCAGGAGGTAAAACTCGATCTCAGGGTGAATGTAGAACGAAAAGCCCATTTCGGCAGCCTTGGCCAAGGCGCGACGAAGCACGTTGCGCGGGTCGGCAGCGGCCGGCTGGTTGTCAGGGGTGCGAATGTCGCAGAACATGCGAGCGGTCGGGTCGATCTCGCCGCGCCAAGGGAGGATTTGGAAGGTGCTTGGGTCGGGCTGAGCCAGCATGTCGGCCTCATAGCTTCGCGCTAAGCCCTCGATGGCGCTGCCATCGAAGCCAATTCCCTCGGCGAAAGCTCCCTCAACCTCGGCCGGAGCAATCGCTACCGACTTCAGGGTTCCCGCCACGTCGGTGAACCAAAGACGCACAAACTTAACGCCGCGCTCCTCGATAGTTCTCAAGACAAAGTCACGCTGTTTGTCGCTCATTGGAATCCTCTCTATTGCCTACTACTAGGCTAGTCGTTGTGCCGAAAATTCGCTTAGCCATGGTTCAAACAAACCCAATCGTGGGTGACTTCGCCGCGAACGTGAGCGCGATTTTCGAGCAGTGCAAGCTAGCAGCCAGCGAGGGTGCAAACCTGATTCAATTCGGCGAAATGTGCGTCACAGGCTACCCAATCGAAGATCTGGCCACCCGCAAAGAATTCGTCGCCCAGGCCGAGGCCGCCGTAGACGAGCTCGCCAAACGTCTAGAGAACGAAGGTTTGAGTGAAATAGCTGTGGTCGTGGGTCATCCGCGCCTGGCCAGCACGCCGAGCGGTTGGGCGATCGCCCACAACAGTGCGTCGGTTCTGCTAGGCGGCAAAGTTGCTCACAGTTACGACAAACACCACCTCCCTAACTACTCCGTCTTCGACGAGTACCGCAACTTTGTTCCAGGCAATGATTTGCTCACCTTCGAATTTCTAGGCAAGCGAGTTTCCATCGTTATCTGCGAGGACATCTGGCAGACCGGCGGCCCGGTGTCGCAGATAGGCGCTAGCAAAACAGATCTAACTCTGGTGCTGAACGGTTCGCCTTTTGAATCGGATAAGGACGACCGTCGCCTCGGGTTGATCAAGGAGCTAACCACTACTCAAAGCACTGCAGTCGCCTACGTAAACCTAGTTGGCGGGCAAGACGACCTCGTGTTTGACGGCGACAGCATTTTTGT
>CAIJJH010000159.1 GCA_903820955.1 uncultured Micrococcales bacterium | reverse complement strand
GCAGGTTTTTATCTATTCACCCTTCCGTTCCTTTCGGCTTCGCTCGGGTACGCGACCGCGATGTTTGGCATCAGCAGCTTCCTGGTTTTGGTCATTCACCTCTACAACGGTGCGATCTCGTTCAACGGTCGCAAGGCGACCATCGCCAAAGGCGCTCAAATTCAGATTGGCGTCAACATTGCGCTGTTCTTTGCGGCACTGGGCGGCGACCTTTGGCTCGACCAGTATCACAGCATGACCAGCCCCTCCGGGCTCTACACCGGAGCCACCTACAGCGACGTGAACGCCACGATTCCCGGTTTGCAGATCATGGCGATGATCGCTGGTGTCGTGGCTCTGCTCTTCGTCCTCACCGCGTTTATGGGCCGATGGCGCCTGCCGATCATCGGCACCTCGCTGATGATCGTGTCTGGCTTGCTCCTCCAGGGCGTCTACCCGTGGATCGTCCAGAGCTTCCAGGTGGTGCCTAACGAGCGAACTCTCGAAGCACAGTTCATCAAGCGCAACATCGACGCAACTCGCCTTGCCTACGGCATCGAAGGCGTCGACACGATTGCTTATAACGCCAAGACCAAGGCCACCGCTGCCGACCTCCGCAAGGACGCCGACACCACGGCTAACATTCGAATCCTTGACCCATCGTTGGTCAGCGAGTCGTTCAGGCAACTGGAGCAGTACCGCCAGTACTACGGCTTCGGAAACCTGTTGGACGTCGACCGCTACCAAATCGACGGAAAAACTCAAGATACCGTCGTAGCCGTTCGTGAACTTAACCAGAGCGGACTCGGTTCATCGCAGTCCTGGTTCAACAACACGCTGGTTTACACCCACGGTTACGGCATGGTGGCCGCCTATGGCAATCAGCGCACGGCTGATGGCCAGCCAAAGTTCCTTCAATCGGGCATTCCCTCGATCGGACTCCTGGGTAAGTACGAACCACGCGTTTATTTCGGCGAAAAGTCGCCACAGTACTCGATCGTCGGTTCTCCGGCGGGTTCCACCCCTAAGGAGCTCGACTACCCGGGCGGCAAGAACGGCGCGGAGCAGACCTACACGACTTTCGACGGCAATGGTGGGCCGAAGCTAGACAACCTCTACACCCGCCTCGCGTACGCGATCAAGTTTGGTAGCGAGCAGCTGTTGCTAAGCGACTCGATCAACAATTCTTCGCAGATTCTCTACAACCGTGACCCGGCCGCACGCGTGGCTGCGGTCGCTCCGTACCTGACTCTCGACTCTGATCCATACCCAGCCGTAGTCGATGGCCGGATCAAGTGGATCATCGATGGTTACACCACCTCGAGCCGTTACCCCTACTCGCGAGCCGAAAACTTCGGTAACGCAATCTCAGATTCACAGGGTGCCTTCGATGGAGAAAACATCAACTACATTCGCAACTCGGTTAAGGCCACGGTCGATGCCTACGACGGCAGCGTCAAGCTGTACGCGTGGGACACCACCGACCCGATTTTGAAAACCTGGCAGAAGGTATTCCCAAACACGATCTTGCCGGTGAGCAAGATGTCGGCTCAGCTGATCAGCCACGTTCGATACCCCGCCGACCTGTTCAAGGTTCAGCGTGCGATTTTGGGGCAGTACCACGTGACCGATCCCGGGTCCTTCTACTCTCAACAGGACGCATGGATGACCCCCGGTGACCCGACCAACGCTGCCGGCGCCACCCAACCGCCTTATTACATGACCATGCAGGCGCCGAATCAGACGAAACCCAGCTTCTCGCTGTATTCAACCTTTATCCCAAGGTCGACGGGTGAGTCTTCGCGAAACGTTTTGACCGGTTATCTGATGGTCGACTCGGATGCGGGTAGCATGCCCGGTGTGGTTTCGCCAAACTACGGAAAATTACGTCTGCTTCAGCTGCCGAGCGACACCATTGTCCCCGGTCCGGGTCAGGTGCAGAACTCGTTCAGCGTGGACCCCGATGTTTCGCGGCTCTTGAACTTGTTGAGCCAGGGTTCGACAAAGGTGCTTAACGGCAACCTGCTTACCCTGCCGGTCGGCGGCGGCTTGCTCTACGTGCAACCGGTCTACATCCAGTCGACGGGTGCGACTTCGTTCCCACTCTTGAAGAAGGTTTTGGTTGCCTTCGGCGACAAGATCGCCTTCGAGGACACCCTTGACGGCGCTCTGACCTCGCTCTTCGGTGGTTCAAGTACCGGCGGTGGCACAACGACTCCGGTCACTCCGGGCAAGACAAACGCGGCACTGACCTCGGCTCTAAACGCCGCAAAGTCGGCCATGGCCGAAAAGGCGGCAGCGCTGGCAGCGGGCGATTGGGCGGCTTATGGCAAGGCCGAGGCTAAGTTGACGGCGGCTATCGATGCGGCCTTGGCGGCGTCTGGTAACTAGTTCGGTTTCGTGCTAAACTGTCTCTACCGACGCGGGGTGGAGCAGTTCGGTAGCTCGCCGGGCTCATAACCCGGAGGTCGTAGGTTCAAATCCTGCCTCCGCAACCAATTGAAAAACCGGTCTCTAACGAGACCGGTTTTTCGCTTTAAGTGGAGAACTTTTTCACAGTCCTGGATTTGGTTTAGGTTGCTCCGATGAACCGTTTCGCAGGGGCTATCTGCCTAGCCCTACTATTCGCCTTGAACTACGGGCACCCCGCGCACGCCATGGGTTGCGATAATCGCGGCGCCTCCGATCGGTTGCACTACGGATCGAGTGTTTCCGGAGACCAGGTCAGGATTTGCGCCGAATACTGGTGGCCGAAGGTTCTCGGCCCAGTCAAAAAGTCGACCCAGCCGGTCAAGTATGTCAAACCGAAGATTGATCCAAACTCTTTCGTGGTGACACCTTCAAAGCCGAAGGCCTTCAGCTATAGCACATCTATTTTGAAGGTCGGCGAGGTGTTTTCGGTTGGCACCACGGCAGCCACGCACCAGCGCAAGAAGTTGTTGCTCGGCCGGTTAGCGGTAGTTCGATTCACTCCGCAAAAAACTCTCTGGGACTTCGGTGACGGCCAGAAGCTAATTGCCTCTGGAGCCGTCCACGCATTTCAACGCCCTGGGCGTTATAGCGTTCGCGCTCGAGTCACCTACGGGGTGAAGTTTCGCTTTGTCGGCACCACAAAGTGGATCAATGACCCGCGCGGAATCGTGCTGCAGACCAACTCGCTGGGCTTTCGGGTGCCAATTTCGCCACCCTTCCAAGTCGCAAAGACCCCCAGGTTGGTATTTTTCGATTGTCAGCTCATACAGCGAATAGGTTGCTGACTCTCAGCGAGCTTTCAGAAAAGGACTTTAAACTAATCGAGTTCCCTCGAACGAGAATCGAAAGGTTTCAAGTGTCAATCGATAACGAAAATCGCCAGTTCACCTTTGCCTACCAAGCCCCGGCTGCCCCTGCAGCACCAGCCAAATCGCGCAGGCGTTTCGTCATGCCGGTCGTCGCGGCGGTTATCGCCGGCGCTGTTGCCGGCGGAGTATCTTCGGTTGCTGTGTCAAGGCTCGGCCAAACTTCGACCGTTGTGATCAACAACGCTCAATCGGTCAACTGGGTTACCGGCGTCGCGGCGAAGGCCATGCCTTCGGTAGTCACGATTTCGGTCGGCGCCAGCACCTCAGGCGGTAGCGGTAGCGGAGTGGTTTTGACCAAGGACGGCCTGATCTTGACCAACGCGCACGTTGTCACCCTGGACGGTGCCACCAACAAGGTTTCGATCGAAATAAAGACCAGTACCGGCATCGTCACAACTGCGACCGTGGTTGGCATCGACCCAACCAACGACCTCGCCGTGATCAAAGCCTCGGGCACATTCGTCCCAATCGAATTTGGTGACTCTTCTAAGGTCAACGTCGGAGACAACGTTGTCGCCATTGGCGCCCCGCTCGGCCTAGAGGAGAGCGTGACCACCGGTATTCTTTCGTCACTAAACCGAACCATTCAGGTGGCCTCATCGGCAGTTAACGACGGCACGCTTCAGCTCTGGAGCGGCTCAGGCGCGGCCCCGGTTAGCCTCCGCGTGCTGCAGACCGATGCCGCCATCAACCCCGGAAACTCGGGTGGCGCGCTTTTGAACTCTAAGGGGCAGTTAATCGGCATCAACGTCGCTATTGCGAGCGCTGGCTCTAGCACCAGCGGTTCTCAGAGCGGCAGCATCGGCGTTGGCTTCTCGATTCCTTCCAACATCGCCAAACGAATCTCAGACCAGCTGATCAAGGGCGGCAAGGCGAGCCACGCCCTGCTCGGAGCGTTGGTAACCGACGCCACTTCGAGTGACTCAGTCGCGGCATTTAGCAACGGTGCAAAAATTGTCAAGCTGACCCCCGGCGGAGCCGCAGAGCGAGGCGGGCTAAAGGTTGACGACGTGGTCGTGAAGTTCAACGGCCAAGTGGTTTCATCTGCGTCCGAGTTGACTGCAGAGGTGCGACTCGAGGCGGCAAACTCCAAGGCGACCATCGTTGTGGTGCGCGGAGGACAACAGGTGACCGTAACGGTAACCCTCGGAGACGCAGCGAACGCAAAGTAGTCAGAACTCTGGCAGACTAGGCATATGTCAACGTCGCCATCGGTCCAGTATTCAATCACCATGCGCCTCGAGGCGCCAGCTAAGCCAACTACCGTTAGCGAGCTGACCAGCGCAATCGAGGCCTCTGGTGGCATAGTCACCGCTCTCGATGTAAACCACTCCGATTCAGACCGCGTGCGCGTCGACGTAACCTGCGCAACCAGAAACTCTGACCACGCAGAAGAAATCGTCGAGCGACTAAAGGTGATCGAAGGCGTTGTGATCGGCAAGGTTTCCGACCGGACCTTCCTAGCCCACCTCGGCGGAAAACTCACCATCGAGTCAAAGCTTCCGATTCGAAACCGCGACGACCTCTCGCTTATTTACACTCCTGGCGTTGCCCGCATCTGTGAGGCGATTGTCAAAGACCCTAGCGATGCGCGCCGCCTGACCATCAAGCGCAACACCATCGCCGTGATCACCGACGGCTCGGCGGTTCTGGGGCTTGGCAACATTGGTCCACTCGCCGCTTTGCCGGTGATGGAGGGCAAAGCAGCCCTGTTCAAGCGATTCGCCGACATCGACGCGTTCCCGATTTGCCTCGACACCCAAGACCCCGACGAGATAGTTAGAACTGTCAAGGCCATCGCGCCAGTTTTTGCCGGCATCAACCTCGAAGACATTTCGGCTCCTCGCTGTTTCGAAATCGAGGCGCGCCTGCGTGAAGAACTCGACATCCCTGTCTTCCACGATGACCAGCACGGCACCGCAATCGTCGTCGTCGCAGCCCTGCGCAACGCTCTAAAGGTGGTCGGCAAAGATATCGGCGAGGTAAAACTCGTCATGTCTGGCGCTGGAGCCGCTGGCACCGCGGTGCTGAAACTTCTCTTTGCCGCCGGCGTCAAGCACGCCACCATCGCCGACCAAAAGGGTGTTGTGGTTGCCGGTCGCCCGGACATCCAACCCGGAAGCACGCTCGAGTGGGTTTCGGAGCACACCAATGCCGAGAAGTTCTCCGGCACCCTGAAGCAAGCCATCGTCGATGCCGACGTCTTTATTGGCGTTTCGGCGGCAAACCTGCTTGACGAACACGACATCGCCAAAATGGCTCCGGGCGCAATCGTTTTTGCGCTTGCCAACCCGAACCCTGAGATCGAGCCGAGTCTGGCCGCCAAGCATGCCGCGGTTGTCGCCACCGGTAGAAGCGATTTTCCGAACCAAATCAACAACGTCCTAGCCTTCCCCGGATTCTTCAGGGGTCTTCTCGACGCCGGCTCGAATGCAATCACCGAGGAGATGTTGCTCGCGGCGGCCACCGCGCTCGCCTCCTGCGTGGAGCCTAGTGAATTGAACGCCAGCTACATCGTGCCGAGCGTGTTTCACCCAGACGTAACCGCGCGCGTTGCGGAGGCTGTTCGTAAGGCTGCCAAGTGAGTGAACAGACTGGGAGTCTTCTCGAAGAAGTCGTAGTCGAATCGGTAGAACCCGGCGACCACGAACGCTACTCGCACTACGTTCGCAAAGAAAAAATCGTCGAATCCGCTGTCATGGGCACACCCGTGATCGCGCTCTGCGGCAAGGTTTGGGTGCCAAACCGCGACCCGCAAAAGTTCCCGGTCTGCCCCGAGTGCCAAGAGATTTACGACGGCTTGCGCGAACCTCAAGACGGCGAGAAATAGACTGAACTCCGTGAATGACGCGCCAATAGGCATCTTTGACTCGGGAGTCGGTGGGCTCACCGTTGCTCGCGCCGTGATTGATCAACTGCCCAACGAGAGCATCATCTACGTTGGTGACACGGCGAACTCTCCTTACGGCCCCAAGAGCATTCAAGAGGTGCGCGAACTCGCGCTCAGTGTGATGGACCGCCTGGTTGACGAGGGCGTCAAAGTCTTGGTGATCGCCTGCAACTCGGCATCGGCCGCGGTTTTGCGCGATGCCCGCGAGCGCTACACCGCAGGTCGCGGAATCCCGGTTGTCGAGGTAATCCAACCTGCCGTTCGCCGCGCCGTTGCCGCGACCAGAAACCACAAGGTGGGCGTAATCGGCACCACCGCCACAATCACCTCTAAGGCATACGACGACGCCTTCGCTGCAGCGGTAAACGTCCAAGTGGAATCAGCCGTCTGCCCGCGCTTCGTCGAGTTTGTCGAAAATGGGATCACCTCCGGCCCTGAACTCTTGAAGGTCGCCGAGGAATACCTGGCGCCGATCAAGGCCGCGGGTGTCGACACCCTGGTCCTAGGTTGCACCCACTACCCGCTGCTCACCGGCGCGATTTCGTATGTCATGGGCGACGGCGTGACGCTGGTTTCGAGCGCCGAAGAAACCGCCAAGGAGCTTTACCACACGCTTGTTGAGCACAACCTGCTTCGCGCCTCGGCCAGCAAACCGACCTACCGGTTCCAGGCAACCGGTGAAACAGCTTCGTTCGAGCGCCTCGCTCGTCGTTTTCTCGGACCCGAGGTCAACTCGGTCGAGAGCCTCTAACCCTAGGAGAATCATGACCCGTGTAGACGGACGCACCGCAGACCAACTTCGCGAGGTCACCATCGTTCGCAATTGGAGCGATCACGCCGAGGGCAGCGCGCTGATCACCTTCGGTGGCACCAAGGTTCTCTGCACCGCTTCGTTCACCTCCGGCGTCCCGCGCTGGAAGGTCGGTTCGGGGGAGGGCTGGGTCACCGCCGAGTATTCGATGCTCCCGCGCGCAACCCACACCCGCAACGACCGCGAGTCTGTCAAGGGCAAGCTTGGCGGCCGCACCCACGAGATTTCGCGCCTGATCGGCCGCAGCCTGCGCGCGATTGTTGACGTCAAAGGCCTCGGCGAAAACACCATCGTGATCGACTGCGACGTATTGCAGGCCGACGGCGGCACGAGAACCGCCGCGATCACCGGCGCCTACGTGGCACTGGCCGACGCAATCGCCTGGGGCAAAGAGCAGGGCTTCATTCCGAAACGTAGCGAGCCATTGAAAGACAGTGTCTCGGCGATTTCGGTCGGAATCATCGACGGGGTTCCGTTTCTAGATCTCGCTTATACCGAGGACGTCCGAGCCGAGACCGACATGAACGTAGTGGTCACCGGTGCCGGCCACTTTGTCGAGGTGCAGGGCACCGCCGAGGGTGCACCGTTCAACCGCGAAGAGTTGAATGCGCTGCTAGACCTAGCCCTCAAGGGCAACCGCGAATTGCGCGAAATCCAGGCCAAAGCCCTGGCATGAAGCTGGTCTTAGCCACGCACAACAAGGGCAAGCTCGAAGAGTTGCGCGCAATTCTCGAGGCCCAGGTGCCAGGGCTCGAGCTAGTCGGTTACGACGGCCCAGAACCGAGCGAAGACGGCCTAACCTTTCTCGAAAACGCGATGATCAAGGCCAGAGCCGCTTTTTTGCACACCGGCCTGCCGAGTATCGCCGATGATTCCGGGCTCGCTGTCGAAGTCCTAGGTGGTTCACCGGGTATCTTCACCGCGATCTGGGCTGGCGGTCGCGACAACGTAGCTAACCGTCGCCTGCTGCTCGCGCAGCTCAAAGATATCGCCCCCGAACATCGTGCCGCGGCCTTCATCTGCACGCTCGCACTGGTCGGGCCAAACGGCGAGGCTTCGTTCACAGGAATCTGGAGTGGCTCGATTGCCACCGAGGAGCGCGGCACCAACGGCCACGGCTACGATCCTGTGTTCATCCCAGAGGGTTTTGGGGTGACCGCGGCCGAGTTAGAGCCGGAGCTCAAGAACGCCTACAGCCACAGGGCTCAGGCGCTGGCGCAGCTAAGCGGCTTTCTTGCGACGCAGGGCCTTGAGAGCCTCTAGCGCGAGCGGGATAAACGAAAGCACGATGAAGGCGAGCGTCACGTAGGTTACGTGGTCGCTGACAAACTGGATGCCACCCAGGAAGTAACCGAGCAGGGTTACCCCGGTACCCCAGCCAATGACACCGATCACGTTGTAGGTTGTGAACTTGCGCCAAGGCATGACGCCTACACCAGCGGCCACCGGAACGAAGGTTCGCATAATCGGTACGAAGTGGGCCAAAATTACTGCCTTCGAGCCGTAACGTTCGAAGAATTCG
>CAIJJH010000158.1 GCA_903820955.1 uncultured Micrococcales bacterium | reverse complement strand
AGCCACTTAGGCGCCCACCAGTTCCATTCGCCGAATAGGCGCATGAGTGCCGGCACCATGAGTGCTCGAACTACCGTTGCGTCGATCAGAATCGCGAGGGCGATGCCGACGCCGAGCATCTTCATGATGCTCACGCCACCGAAGGCGAATGCGGCGAACGAGACGGCGAGGACAAGCGCTGCTGCGGTGATGATGCGTCCAGAGCGCTGAAGCCCGAGGGCGACAGATTCGGTGGTGGAGAGCCCGTGCTCGTGTTGCTCCTTGATGCGGCTGAGTAGGAACAGCTCGTAGTCCATCGAGAGGCCGAACCCGACAACGGTAATCAGGACGAATGACGAGGTGTCGATCGTGCCGGTGTGAATGAAATTGTCGGTGAGCCAAGGCAGCCCGTTATTCGCGAACACCCAGTTGAGAACACCTAGGACAGCACCGAGCGAGACCAGGTTCAGCAAGACGGCTTTGATTGGCAGAATCACCGAGCCGGTGAATAGGAAGAGCAGCACGAGGGTGGCTATGACGATCCACAAGATCGCCGGTAGCAGGTGGTTCTCGACACCCTGCTGGGCGTCGGTGTAAACCGCGGCGGCACCTCCGATAGAAACCTCGGTCAAACCTGGGTGCGGCAGGGCTCGCATTTTCACTGTGAAGGCGTAACCCGCCGGCGATCGCGGTTCGACATCGTGAACAACGACGATTCGCTCGAAGCCATCCTTGACATAGCCAGTGAAATTTGGCGCGTAGGCGCTGTCGAGCAACCCGTGGGCCACGACGCCCGAGAAGGTTTGCACTCTGGCAACATCCTTCATGCGCGAGAGGTCAAGCGCATACTTGACGACCGCGGTCTCGTTGCCAGCGGCCACTATGATTTCGGCCGGTGAACCTTCGCGAGCCGAGAACCGTTCGCGAACCTGATTCGATGCGATAACCGCGCGCGATGTCTTGGAGAGGATTCTGTCGTCCACTTGGCTGAAGACGACGCCATTCGAAAGGCTCATCAATCCGCCGAGGGCTAGGACGGTGACTACTAGGACGGCGACTGGGCGCTTCATAACGAAACGAGAGATCGTGTTCCAGACACCGACGTCCTTGGGCGCGAGGTCGCCCTTGATCACCTTGCCCTTGTTGATTCGGTCGCCGAGAAGGAACAGGATGGCAGGCAAGGGAATCAGCGCTGCGGCTACTGCGACGACAACCACGGCCACTCCGCCAAGAGCGAGTGAGTGGAGGAAGGTTTGCGGGAAGAACCACATCGCGCCGGTCACGATAGAAACCGTGAAACCGCTGAACAGCACCGTTCGGCCGGCGGTCGAGACTGTGTTGATTACCGATTGCTCAACCGAGTTGCCGAGCTTGCGTTCTTCTCTAAACCGGTTGACCAGCAGCAGTGCGTAGTCGATGCCGAGGCCGAGACCCATGGCTGTGATCAAGTTGACGGCAAAGACCGACGTTGTCGTCACCTGGGTTGAGAGCCAGACGAAGAACAGTGAACCGCCGATCGAAAGTCCCGCGATGAGAAGCGGCAAGCCGGCTGCGACGAGCGAACCGAAAATGAAGAGCAACAAGATGATGACGATTGGAACGGCCACCATTTCGGCGGTGGCTAGGTCGCTAGAAATCGTCCCGTTAATTTCACTCGAAATGATTGCCGAACCGCTGAGGTAGACCTTGGCTCCCATGAAGCCCTTGGCGTAGGTTTTCTCGAAGTAGCCGGCCACGTCGACCTTGTTGGCGGTTGGACTCAGCTGCACGAAGAAGTAGGCGGCCTTGCCATCGGTTGATTCAAGCGAGGAAAGGTGGCCAAGAGTGAAGTAAGAGGTGGCCTTTTTAACGCCAGCGGTGGCCTGCATCTTGTTTAGAAGTT
>CAIJJH010000157.1 GCA_903820955.1 uncultured Micrococcales bacterium | reverse complement strand
GAAACCGGCAAGTCTCGCGCTCACGCCTTTGAAGAATTCGCCGGTGCCGCAGGTGCCGCCCGCTACTACGGTCGCAAGGCAGCCAAGTTTCTGAAGCCCACCCCAACCACCGCCGGAATTCCTGTGCTTACCCGCACCTGGGTCGAGTACCAGAGTCTCGGGGTTGTCGGAATCATCACCCCTTGGAACTACCCGATGGCACTGACCACCCTCGATGTCTTGCCGGCTCTAGCCGCGGGCAATGCCGTGGTGCAAAAGGCTGACAGTCAGACCGCACTAACCGCGTTGTTCTGCCGATTGCTGGCAATCGAGGCCGGGCTTCCGGCCGCCGCCTGGACGATGGTCGTCGGCGACGGCGCCGAGGTCGGCAACGCCGTGACAGACAACTGCGACTATGTCGCGTTTACCGGCTCTACCGCTACCGGCCGCAAGGTTGCCGAACGAGCCGCTGCGAGACTCGCGGGCTTCAGCCTCGAACTCGGCGGCAAGAACCCGATGCTCGTGCTACCGAGCGCCAAGCTAGACATGGCAGCCGAACTTGCCATCGCCGGTGGTTTTGGCTCGGCGGGCCAGCTCTGCGTCTCAATCGAGCGAATCTACGTTGAGAACTTCCGCAAGGCCGAGTTCCTCGAAATTCTCGGAACCAAGGTCAAGTCGCTGATCGTCGGCAAGTCCAATGACTTCTCGGTTGACATCGGCTCCCTGACCAGCGCAAACCAACTGGCTCGAGTCAGCGGTTTTGTGCACAACGCAATAGAAGCCGGAGCAACTCTGGTCGCCGGTGGAACCCCGCTCCCCGAGCACGGCCCTTACTTCTACGCACCGACGGTTCTCACCGACGTAGCTCACGACTCCCCCGCCGGTTGCAACGAAATCTTTGGGCCCGTCCTAGTGGTCTTTGGCTACGACACCGTCGAAGAAGCGATAGCGCTCGCCAACGACACCGAGTTTGGCCTAAATGCTTCGGTGGTTGGCAACGAGAAGGAAGCCATCAAGGTCGCATCTCGAATCAATGCCGGATCAGTCAACATCAACGAAGGTTTCAGAGCCACCTTCGCCTCGATGGATTCGCCGATGGGCGGAATGAAGCATTCGGGCAAGGGGCGGCGAAACGGACGTGCGGGTCTGATTCGGTTTACCGACCAGCGAACCGTTGGAATCGCGGCAACCTGGCTCAAACTGCCGAGCCGCGGCCGACACTACAACCGCATGGGCCCACTGTTGCGTCTGCTCAGCAAGATCCTGAACCGCGTAGGTTAGGTCGACTCCGAGTCAAACGGAGCCTTTTCGCCCTTGGGTAAGCGAGTCTGGGCTGGCCGGCGAGCCGGTTCAATCGGCGAAAGTTCTTCGAGCAGGGCCTCGCGAATGATCCTGCGTGGGTCATACTGGCGTGGGTCGAGTTTGCGCCAGTCCACCTCTTCGTATTCGTCGCCGAGCTCGTCCTTCAGTTGGGTCTTCGCTCGATCAGACATCTTGCGCAGGTTCTTGACCAGGTTGGCTAGCGATTTCGCGTAGGTTGGCAGACGCTCGGGGCCGAGGATGAACACCGCGAGCAACCCGAGAATCAGAAATTTTTCACTGCTTAGACCAAACACCCCTATAGGTTACTCGCTAGGCTGCGGCTCTTTTTAACTCCTCAGGGATATGCTTTTTGAAGGAGGCCGTGATGGTAGACAAAATAACCAGTTGGAAGTTCGCCGAAGAGTTATTCGACGAAACCCCAGCCATGCACAGGGCCCGCATTCGCGCCGACGAGATGGGTATCGAGTGCATAACGGCCGCGACCGGTGCTCAGCTGGCGTTCATCGCCTCGAGTCTCTCGGCCAAGTCAATCGTCGAGGTTGGCACCGGCACAGGTCTTAGCGGCCTCTGGCTGCTGCACGGCAGTAAAAGCGCGACCCTCGCGACCATCGACACCGAAACCGAGCACCAGGCCGCAGCCAAGCTGGCCTTCACCGACGCCGGTATCGCAGCCAACCGCACCAGAATCATCTCTGGCAAGGCCGAAGAGGTCATGTCAAACATGGCCGACGCCGCCTACGACCTAGTCCTATTGGATGCCGGGGCCGAAACCCTAAAGAGCCAGATCACCGAATCGGCTCGGCTACTGCGCCCCGGTGGCGCGGTCGCTATCGTCCACGCCCTTTGGCGAGACCGGGTTCCAGACCCAGCCATGCGCGATGAGTCAACGGTCGCCTACCGCGACGCAATCAAGTTCTTCTCAGACAACAACTCTTTCGTTGTCTCGCTCCTGACCGTCGGCGATGGTCTGCTGCTCGCGTCCAAGCGTTAAAAAGAAAACCGGCCAACGATTGTCAGCCGGCGTTCAAAAAACCTAAATTTACTTTTTAGCGGTTACGACCACTCCGAGAACCTTGTGGAGTTCTTTAGCTTCGGTCTCGTTTACCGATACAACTAGCCGACCTCCGCCTTCTAGAGGTACTCGAAGAACAATGATTCCGCGAGGTTCGCGTTCTGCTTCCATTGGACCGTCTCCGGTGCGTGGCTTCATAGCTGCCATGTG
>CAIJJH010000156.1 GCA_903820955.1 uncultured Micrococcales bacterium | reverse complement strand
CCGCTCTATTTCGATAAAGCCCAGGGCAACCGAATCTGGGACATTGACGGACATGAATACATCGACTTCGCTCTGGGCGACACCGGCGCTTTGGCCGGACACTCGAACCCGATCGTGGTCGAAGCAATCGTGAATCGTGTCAAAACAGAAGGCGGTATGACAACCATGCTCCCCACGGAAGACGCCCAGTGGGTTGCTAAGAATCTCACCGACCGCTTCGGAATGGCAAAGTGGAGCTTTTCGCTAACCGCAACCGACGCCAACCGTTGGGCCATTCGCCTGGTGCGAGCGATCACCGGCAAACCGAAGATTCTCTTCAACGCCTACTGCTATCACGGCTCGGTCGACGAATCCCTAATCGTGGTTGGCCCAGATGGCGAAGGCATGAGCCGCCCGGGAAACGTTGGCTCACCTGTCGACGTCACCGAAACTTCAAGAGTCGCTGAATTTAACGACCTCGAAGGGCTCGAGCGTCAGCTAAAAAACGGCGACGTCGCGGCCGTGCTCATGGAGCCAGCTCTCACCAACATCGGCATCGTCCTGCCAGAACCCGGCTATCTCGAGGGAGTGCGTGCACTCACCAAGAAATACGATGCCCTGCTAATCATTGACGAAACCCACACCTTCTCGGCTGGCTGGGGTGGCATGACCATGCGCGACCACCTTGAGCCAGACGTTTTCGTAATCGGCAAGGCAATCGCGGGCGGAATCCCAACCGGAACCTATGGTCTGAGCGAAGAATTCGCCAAGAGGGTCCTCGAGCGAACCGACCTCGACCTAGTCGATATGGGGGGAGTAGGAGGAACCCTGGCTGGAAACCCGCTATCGGTCGCGGCTATGCGCGCAACCCTCGAACATGTGCTCACCAAAGAGGCCTTCGAGCACATGATCGACCTCGCGACCTACTTCACCCAAGGCGTCAACGAACTCTTTGCAAAATACGACCTCCCGTGGTCGATAAACCAACTCGGCGCGCGAGCCGAATACCGCTTCGCCAAGCCTTACCCAATCACCGGCACCGCAGCTTTCGAATCGGCCGACGCTGAGTTGGAGGACTACCTGCACCTCTACCTCGCCAACCGGGGAATCCTACTGACACCGTTTCACAACATGGCTCTGATGTGCCCAACGACCACAAAACAGGATGTCGACAAGCACCAGGAAGTCTTCGAAGAAGCGATCAAGACGCTGATTCACCAATAGCCTCCCTATATTGAAAACATGAAGAAGTTTCGTCGGTTCATGTTTCGGGCATTGCTTGCCGGCGTCCTTGCGTTTCTGATCGTCCCATACCTGATCCCAGAGCCAAACTCTGGCACCATGACCAACGTCGATGCAGCGAGCGTAGGAGCTCAATTCGTCACTCTTGACAACCTGAGTGTCCACATCGAAACGCAGGCCTACACAGGCTCGTGCAACTGCAAAGCCCCATTAATCGTGCTGATGCACGGCTTTGGCGCCAGCACCTTCTCGTGGCGCGATGTGATTGCTCCTCTAGGCCAGTTCGGTGAGGTGATTGCTTACGATCGACCAGCCTTTGGTCTCACCGAGCGCCCAACCACCTGGGGCAAGGTCAACCCCTATAGTTTCGAAGGCAATTTCAAGCTTCTAGACGCCCTGATTGCCAAATACGGCCAACAAAGAAAAGTAGTGCTGGTCGGTCACTCCGCCGGCGGCCAACTCGCCGCCGAATACACCCGATTGAACCCAACCAAAGTTCAGGCACTGGTTCTCGTCGACGCCGCCATCCTCACCACCGGAGGAAGCCCCGAAGGTCTCGACTGGTTCTACCAGATCCCGCAAATACAAAGACTCGGACCAGTGCTAGTCAGCTCAATCGCGAAAACCGGCGACGACCTGCTGCGCAAAAGCTTCTTCGACCAGAGTAAAGTCACCCAAGCCGTCTATGACGGGTATCACCGGCCGCTTAAGGTCAAAGGCTGGGAGCGAGCGTTCTGGAACTTCGCGATCTCGTCAAAGAAGAACGATCTGGTCAACAATCTCAACCAGATCAAGACCCCAACGCTCGTGATCACCGGCCAGGCCGACACCGTTGTGCCCGCCAGTGATGCACCCAAGATCAGCCTGATGATTAGAGGCAGCAAACTAGTCGTCATCAAAGAAGCTGGTCACCTACCGCAAGAAGAACAGCCAGAAGCCTTCGTAACCGCATTCACTAACAACTTCGCCCGCCTGCTG
>CAIJJH010000155.1 GCA_903820955.1 uncultured Micrococcales bacterium | reverse complement strand
GGTAGGAACAGTGATCAGGTAGGCTGCGTCGGTTGACTCCCAGGCTGCCGCCGAGGTGCGATCCTCCGGGATGCCAGCTGAGCCAAACAGCGGGTGGTCGTTGCCAATCCACTCGCTGGTGATTGCGGTTGCACCATCAAACTGCAGGTCGCCCAGGTATTCACTCAAGTCATCGGCGTCAAGGCCTTTGAGGCGCTCAACCGGCAGGTAACGCCATTGTTCGTCCCGAATGGTGATCGGCGCGAAGTCGGCGACTTTGTTTGACTTTGGGCGTTCTGAACGTATCTGGAGCGGAATGCCGGCTCCGTGGCTATGTTGCTCCACTAACCGACAGCCCCTTCCATCTGCATCTCGATGAGCTTGTTCAGCTCGAGTGCATACTCCATCGGTAGTTCTTTAGCGATTGGCTCAATGAAACCTCGCACGATCATTGCCATCGCTTCGTCTTCGGCCATGCCGCGCGACTGCAGGTAGAAAAGCTGTTCGTCGCTGACTCGCGAAACGGTGGCCTCGTGACCCATCGAGACGTCATCTTCACGGACGTCGACAGCCGGATAGGTGTCGGAGCGCGAGATTGTGTCGACCAAGAGGGCGTCGCAACGAACGGTGTTTGCCGAGTGGTGTGCACCCGGGTTCACACGGATTTCACCGCGGTACGAGGTTCTACCTCCGCCACGAGCAATCGACTTCGAGATGATCGAGGACGAGGTGTAAGGGGCTAGGTGAATCATCTTTGCTCCGGCGTCCTGGTGCTGACCCGCGCCAGCGAAAGCAACCGAAAGGGTTTCGCCGCGAGCGTGCTCACCGGCGAGGATGATTGCCGGGTACTTCATGGTGACTTTCGAGCCGATGTTGCCGTCGACCCACTCCATGGTTGCGCCCTCGTGTGCGATTGCCCGCTTGGTAACGAGGTTGTAGACGTTGGTCGACCAGTTCTGAATGGTCGTGTAGCGAACGCGGGCGTTCTTCTTAACGATGATTTCCACAACGGCCGAGTGCAGCGAGTCCGAGTTGTAGATCGGAGCGGTGCAACCTTCGATGTAGTGAACATATGAGCCTTCGTCGGCGATGATCAGGGTTCTCTCGAACTGACCCATGTTCTCGGTGTTGATTCTGAAGTAGGCCTGAAGCGGGATCTCGACGTGCACGCCCTTTGGAATGTAGACGAACGAGCCACCCGACCAAACTGCCGTGTTTAGCGAAGCGAACTTGTTGTCGCCGGCCGGAATCACGGTGCCGAAGTATTCCTTGAAGAGTTCTGGGTGCTCTTTGAGTGCCGTGTCGGTGTCTAGGAATATGACGCCCTGAGCCTCAAGCTCCTCTTGAATCTGGTGATAAACCACCTCTGACTCGTACTGAGCGGCGACTCCCGAAACCAGGCGCGAACGCTCTGCCTCTGGGATTCCGAGCTTCTCGTAGGTGTTCTTGATGTCTTCTGGAAGGTCTTCCCAGCTGGCTGCCTGCTTCTCGGTAGAGCGCACGAAGTACTTGATGTTGTCGAAGTCGATGCCGCTGAGGTCTGCGCCCCAGTTTGGCATTGGCTTGCGGGTGAAGTAGTCGTAACCCTTCAAGCGGGTTTCGAGCATCCAGTCCGGCTCGCTCTTCTTACCCGAGATGTCACGGACGACGTCCTCGTTGATTCCGCGCTTTGCAGTTTCTCCGGCTTTGTCGCTGTCTGACCAGCCAAATTCGTAGTTGCCTAACGAATCCAATTCCGGACGTTCGATGATGTTCTCTGACAAGACGCGTCCTCTCTATTCGTAAAGGCAAACACCCATGGCGCGGGATTATTCCAACGCGCCTTCGTGTAAGTATTGAAGTGAGCAAATGCTCCGACCCTCACATTTTACTTTGGAATCAGCTCCGGGTAAAGCCTCTAGAAAGGCCGATATTGCGCAAGTTTGCAGTCTGGAGCACTCTGGTCTCACAAATTTTGATTGTGGTGACCGGGGGTGTCGTGCGGCTTACCGGATCTGGTCTAGGTTGCCCAACTTGGCCGCGGTGCACTGCCGAATCGCTCGTTACCGTTCAGGCCCAAGGGCTACACGGTGTCATTGAATTTGCCAACCGCTTGCTCACTTTTGCGCTTCTAATCATCGCGGTATTCACCGTGGTCCTGTTCTGGAAAACGGTTCAGCGTGCTCTGGCGATTGGGCTGTTAGCCGGAATTCCGGCTCAGGCCGTCCTCGGCGGTTTGACGGTGCTAACCGGCCTAAACCCTTGGCTCGTTGGGGCGCACTTTGCACTCTCGGCCGTGCTCATCGCACTTTCTTCGCTCTTGGTTTGGCGGTTCTACTCCCCTGGCCTCACTGGTCGCTCCGGGCTGCCTAGAATCACCTCGGTTGCCATAACCATCACCGGACTCACTTCGGTGGTCTTCGGAATCATTGTTACCGGCGCTGGCCCACACGCTGGCGACGCAAAAACCCCGAGAAACGGGCTAGACCTTGAGGTTTGGCAGCACTACCACTCGTACCCCGCCTACCTCACCCTCGCCCTAGTTCTGCTGTCGTTAGTTCTGTATCGAGCCGACAAGCTCAATCGATCGATCCTCCTCGGCCTGCTCGCAAACCTAGTGATTCAAGCCGTGATCGGCGTCGCTCAGGCGAGGCTTGGAGTTCCGGCACTTCTGGTCGGTTTTCACGTCGCAGGAGCAGCAACGCTTTGCAGTCTTCTCTGGTTTCAACTCTTCGCCTCGAAGGTTCGCTAGATGGCAACCCTCTACTGGTTTCGACGTGACCTTCGGGTAGCCGACAACCCCGCGTTGGTTTCGGCCGGCTCAGAGGTTTACCCAGTAGTTCTTTCAGGCTCCCTCGAAGGGCTCAGTCAAGTGAGAATCGATTCTCTTACCGCTAGCTGGCGGTCGCTAAGTTCTCAGCTATCGGACTCCCTAGGTCTGGTCGACGATCTCGTTGCCACGGCGAAGAATCTGGGTGTTTCAGCGGTGCACTGCAGCCGTGCATTCGACCCAGTCGGCATCGCAGACCAGCTCGAGGTGCAGCGGGGACTGGACGAAGCAGGCATCAAGTTCGTGGTCGGCCCGGGAAACTACGCGGTCTCACCCGGTGTTGTGCGCAAACCGGACGGCACTCCGTACCGGGTTTACACGCCATTCTTCAAGGCTTGGTTTGCTAACGGTTGGTCAAATCCGCTGCCAGCACCTGCTGGCGTTACCTGGCTAAAAACGGGTGAAGACCTACCGAGCGGGCCCGAAGTGCGAGTGGGCGAAAGTTTTGCGAAAGAAACCTTTGCCAATTTTCAGCGCCGAGCCCTCGAGGGTTACAACGAAGACCGCAATCGTGCCGATCTGAGCGGAACCTCGCACCTGTCTCATGCCCTCGCCCACGGCGAGATTCACCCGCGAACCTTGCTTGCCGAACTTGGTGACTCCGAGGGCGAAGTCACCTTCATGAAGGAACTCGCCTGGCGTGAGTTCTATGCCGACGTCCTTCTTCACAACCCGCACACGGTGGATGGCTACTACGAGCCTCGTTTCGCGAAGATGCGTTACGACGAAGCTCCAGGCAAACTCGAGGCTTGGCAGCAAGGCAAAACCGGCTACCCGATGGTCGACGCGGGAATGCGGCAACTGCTAGCAACCGGTTGGATGCACAACCGTGTTCGCATGATCGTGGCGTCCTTCTTGGTGAAAGACCTGCACATCGAGTGGCAGCACGGCGCGCGCTGGTTCGAACAACACTTGACTGACTTCGACGTTGCCTCAAACTCTCACGGGTGGCAGTGGACGGCTGGTTGCGGAACCGACGCCTCCCCCTACTACCGCATTTTCAACCCAATCACCCAGGGCTATAAGTTCGACCCGAACGGCGACTACGTCCGCAAGTTCGTGCCAGAACTCCGCGGCATACCGGGCAAGGAAGTTCACGAACCCTGGTTGCTGATTAGTTCGCTTGCTCCGAATTACCCGGCCCCGATTGTCGACCACGCGGTCGAAAGGGAAGAGTCTTTAGCCCGCCTTGAAGAGCTGAAGACGCTCTAGAAGAAGGCGAAGTGCAATAGCGGGTCGACCGCGATTGCCACGAACAACACAGTCAGGTAAGTGATCGAGCCGTGAAAGAGTCTCATCGGAGATTCGACCTCCCCCGACTTGCTGGCGTTGTAAAGCTTGGTTGCTTCTAGCAAGAACCAACCACCCGAAAGAACCGCGGCAATGCTGTAGATCAAACCCATTCCCGAGGCCGGGATCAGCAGAAGGGTCGAGACGACCAGTGCCCACGAGTACAAAACTATTTGGACGCCGACCACTCGCGGCGACCTTACGACCGGCAACATTGGCACACCGGCGGCGGCATAGTCGTCCTTGTAGCGCATTGAAAGCGGCCAGTAGTGCGGCGGGGTCCACAGGAAGATGATCAGGAAGAGTAACCAGGCCGAAACGTTCAAACCGTTGGTAACCGCTGCCCAACCGATTAGCGCAGGCATTGCTCCCGCGGCTCCACCCCAAACAATGTTCTGGGGCGTCCTGCGCTTTAGCAGCAGTGTGTAGACGAAAACATAGAACAGGATCGCGCAAAGCGAAAGCATCGCAGCTAAGAAGTTGGTGGTCAGCCAAAGCCAAGCGACCGAAAAGATGCCAATGACCAAGGCGAAGATCAGAGCCTGGCGCTTGGTTAGTTCGCCGGTCACTAGGGGGCGATTTTTCGTGCGTCCCATGATCTTGTCGATGTCGGCGTCGATGTAGCAGTTGAAGGCGTTCGCCGAACCTGCCGAGAGCGCTCCACCGACTAGTGTCACCAGGACCAACCCAAGATTCGGAAACCCTTTTCCGAAGTTTGCCAGAATCATCGTCGGAACTGTGGTGATCAGTAGAAGCTCGATGACGCGAGGTTTGGTTAGCGCAAGGTAAGCCTTCGCTTTAGCAAGCAGGCCGGATTTGGAGGTGGATTTTGCGCTCATGTTCGGTTAAGTCTAAATCAGGGACATTGCCCGATATTCCCCGGGAGATAAAGCCGTCGCGGTGTAGAATTGGCTGCGTGGCAAAGCCACCATCTATCGGCGACGTTGCCCAATGAACAAAACAACGAGCGTGCATTTTTGCGCCTAGAAATAAGGAGCTGCCTTGTCAGCATTCCAGTGGACCGACCTTGATTCCAAAGCGGTAGACACCGCGCGTGTACTCGCAGCAGACGCTGTAGAAAAGGTTGGCAATGGCCACCCCGGAACCGCGATCAGCCTAGCTCCGGTCGCTTACCTGCTCTTCAACAAGGTCATGTGCCATGACCCGAGCGATGACAAGTGGATCGGTCGCGATCGTTTCATTCTTTCGGTTGGGCACTCTTCGCTCACCATTTACAACCAACTGTTCCTTCACGGCTACGGGCTAGAGCTCGATGACATCAAGGCGTTGCGCACCTGGGGTTCGGCAACTCCTGGCCACCCGGAGTACGGCCACACCAAGGGCGTAGAAATCACCACCGGACCGCTCGGTCAAGGCCTTGCCTCGGCAACCGGCTTCGCCTACGCGGCTCGCTACGAGCGCGGCATGTTTGATCCAAACGCTGCCACCGGCACCAGCCCATTTGACCACTTCGTCTACGTTATTGCTGGCGATGGAGACATGCAGGAGGGCGTCACCTCGGAGGCAGCTTCGCTTGCTGGCCATCAGAAGCTCGGCAACCTCGTCGTCATCTACGACAGCAACCAGATTTCGATCGAGGACGATACCGACATCTCGTTCACCGAAGATGTGTCGGCTCGTTACGAATCATACGGCTGGCACGTGCAGACCGTCGACTGGAAGAAGACGGGCAAGTATGTCGAGGACATCGAAGAGCTTTACAACGCTATTCAGGCTGCCAAGTCGGTAACCGACAAGCCTTCGCTGATTCGTCTTCGCACCATAATCGGTTGGCCTTCGCCGACCAAGCAGAACAGCGGCAAGATTCACGGAGCCAAGCTCGGTGCCGAAGAGCTTGCCGGACTCAAGGTTGCTCTCGGCTTTGACCCCGAGAAATCTTTCGAGGTTGCACCCGAAGTTTTGGCCCACACCCGTGGTTACCAGCAGTTCGCCACCGAAAACCGCAAGGTCTGGGAATCTTCCTTTGCCGATTGGGCAGCCTCAAACCCTGACGCAAAAAATCTTCTCGACCGCATGGAGCGCGACGAGGTGCCTGCCGAACTTGAGTCGGCACTACCCGTATTCGATTCGGGTACCGAGATTTCGACCCGCTCTGCCTCTGGCAAGGTAATCAATGCAATCGCCAAGATCATGCCCGAACTCTGGGGTGGTTCTGCAGACCTGGCTGAGTCGAACCTGACCACCATCGAGGGTGCACCATCGTTCATTCCCGCCGAGTGGTCAACACACGACTGGAAGGGTAATAAGTACGGTCGTGTTCTGCACTTCGGTATACGCGAACACGCCATGGGTGCGATTCTTAACGGCATCGTATTGCACGGCAAGACTCGCGCATTTGGCGGAACCTTCCTTATCTTCAGCGACTACATGCGCCCTGCGGTTCGTCTCGCCGCACTGATGGGCGTCCCGTCGATCTTTGTCTGGACCCATGACTCTGTTGCTCTCGGCGAAGACGGCCCCACCCACCAGCCAATCGAGCAGCTAGCCACGCTTCGGGCGATTCCTAACCTGGACATCGTTCGTCCGGGTGACGCCAACGAAACCGCGTACGCCTGGAAGACCATTCTCGAGCGTCGCAAGGGGCCAGCCGGTATCGCGTTGACTCGCCAGAACATTCCGGTCTTCCAGCGCGGCGAAGGTTTTGCAGACGCTTCGAATACCGCAAAGGGTGCCTACACTCTGGTGGACGCAGCCAACGGCAAGCCTAAGTTGATCCTTATCGCCACCGGATCCGAGGTTCAGCTTGCCGTTGCAGCCCGCGAGCAGCTCGAGGCCGCCGGCATCGCTACCCGTGTTGTCTCGGCTCCCTGCCTCGAGTGGTTCGACGAACAGCCGGCCGCCTACCGTGAGCAGGTTCTACCTTCGAAGGTTCAGGCTCGCGTTTCGGTTGAGGCTGGTCTTGCACTCGGTTGGTCGAAGTACGTTGGCCCATTTGGCAAGAGCGTTTCGATCGAGCACTATGGTGCCTCTGCCGACTACCAGACCCTGTTCCGTGAATTTGGAATGACCACCGAGGCAGTTGTTTCTACTGCCAAGGACGTCCTCAAGAGCCTCTAAAGAAAAAGAAAGAAAACACCATGACCAGTCCCCTAGCTCAACTAGCCGCCAACGGAGTAAGCATCTGGCTCGACGACCTTTCGCGTTCGCGAATCGTCTCGGGCGGCCTCAAGGAGCTCATCACCAGTCGTTCGGTTTCGGGCGTAACCACCAACCCGACGATCTTTGCTGGCGCTCTGTCTAAGGGCGAGGGTTACGAGGCACAACTTGCTGAGCTAGCCGCGGCCGGCGCTTCGACCGAGCAGGCTATCGTCGAGCTAACCACTCGAGATGTTGCCGACGCCTGTGACATCTTCGCTGGGGTTTACGCAGCCTCGAGTGGATTCGATGGTCGCGTCTCAATCGAGG
>CAIJJH010000154.1 GCA_903820955.1 uncultured Micrococcales bacterium | reverse complement strand
GTTTTGGCCGAAGGGCCTTCATACGTTGGCGCTCTAGGCATCTTTAGGCACTACCAGGCTCACGTGGAACATGTTTTGACCGACAACGACGGCATGATCCCATCGGCGCTCGAGGCAACAATCAAGGCGCTAAAGACGCAATCGCGCAAAATCAAGTTCCTCTACCTTGTGCCGAACTTCGCAAACCCCTCCGGCGTGACCTTGGCGAAGTCCCGTCGCGCCAAGATCCTCGAACTTTGCCGAAAAAACCACATTCTGGTGATCGAAGACAACCCATATGGCCTACTTTTGTTCGACAAGCCGGTGCCCGACGCACTTCGCTCGATGGACGAAGAGGGAATCGTCTATTTGGGTTCGTTCTCGAAGATTTTGGCACCGGGATTCCGCGTTGGCTACGTCCTCGCACCGCCAGCGATCCGCGACAAGCTGGTTTTGGCTAACGAATCGGCCATTTTGTGTCCGTCCTCGTTCAGTCAGATGATGATTTCGTCGTATTTGGAGCATGCCGACTGGAAGGGCCAGGTCGAAACCTTCCGCGGTGTTTACCGCGAACGCCGCGACGCAGCGCTTTCGGCAATGGAAGAGCACCTGCCGCAGCTTGAAACCACCCGGCCCGATGGCGGTTTTTACCTGTGGGTAACTCTGCCGGATGGCCTCGATTCGAAGGCCATGCTGCCGCTGGCTGTCAAGGAATTGGTGGCCTACACGCCCGGAACAGCGTTCTACGGCGATGGAACAGGGCAAAACAAGCTACGTATTTGCTATTCGTACCCGACTCCGGATCGAATCAACCTCGGAATCAAGAGGCTTTCGACCGTGATCAACCTACAGACCGAGCTCCAAGAGACGTTTGGTAAGAAGGGAAAGAAGTGATTCCAAAGCCAAAGCAGGCCGGCAAGTTGCGCATCATGGTTCTAGCCGGTGGCATTTCTCACGAACGCGACATTTCGCTAAAGTCGGGACGCCGAGTCGCCGACGCCCTAATTGAGCAAGGCGCGAGCGTGGAAATTCGCGAACCAGACCAAAATCTGCTCTCAAACATCAAAAAAGACAGGCCGGACGTAATTTGGCCGGTTTTGCACGGTGCCAGCGGCGAGGACGGCGCACTAAGAGACATTTTGGCTCTCACCGGCGTGCCTTTTGTCGGCGCTAGCTCGCAATCGGCCCGTTTGGCCTGGGACAAGTCGATTGCCAAGATTTTGGTGGCTGGCCAGGGCATTTCGACCCCGGCTTCGGTGACTTTGCCGAAGGAAACCTTCAAAGAACTGGACGCCGATGGTGTTTTGAAGGCGATCACCAGCGCGCTTTCGCTGCCACTGGTGGTGAAACCGGCTCGTTCGGGCTCTGCGCAGGGCGTTACCCTCGTCAAAAAGGTTGACCAGCTCGCCAAGGCAATGATCGACGCCTATGTTTACTGCGACGTGGCCATAGTCGAGAAGCTGGTTGAGGGCACGGAGCTCGCAGTCAGCGTTATTGACCTAGGCGCGGGCCCGATTGCCCTGCCAGCGGTTGAGATCGAGCCAGTCGAGGGCAATTTTGGCTACCAGGAGCGCTACACGGCCGGTGAAACCAATTACTACATTCCTGCGCGTTTGACCAAGTCGGTGGCTGAGAAGGCCGCTGCAATGGCTATTCGGGCCCACAACGCGCTTGGTTTGAGACATCTTTCGAGAGTCGACATGATCATCGACGCCAAGGGGACCCCGTGGTTCCTGGAGGCCAACGTTTTGCCGGGTTTGACCGACACCTCTCTACTGCCACAGGCCGTTTTGGCGGCCGGGCACACGCTTGGCGAGGTTTATCACTCGCTAGCCGAGGCCGCGGTACTAGGACGTGGCTAAATAGCCAGTTTCGTTAGGGTCCAAACGATTTAGTGCTGGTCTAACTCGATGTTCATCTCGGCGATGATGCGCTTCAGGTCGGCAACCGAAGCGAAGTCGATCACAATCTGGCCCTTGGCCTTGCCGATGCTTATTCTCACCGAAGTGCCGAGCTTATCGCCAACCTGGTCAGCGATACCCTTAAGCGAATCCTGACGAGTGCCTGTCTTGACCTTGCCAGCCTTGAATCCTGGGCGATCGATTGCTACCAACTCTTCGAGCGAGCGAACCGACATGCCCTCGTTGATTACCTTGTTGGCGAGTTCGATCATGCGTTCGTCGGACGCTGCACCAAGCAGGGCGCGGGCGTGACCGGCGCTCAAGACGCCTGCCGCAACCTTTCGCTGCACCTGTGCCGGGAGCTTTAGCAGGCGGATCGTGTTGGTAATCTTCGGGCGCGAGCGGCCAATGCGCTCGGCGAGCTCCTCCTGGGTGATGCCGAAGTCTTCGAGCAGCTGCTGGTAGGCGCTGGCCTCTTCTAGCGGGTTCAGGTCGCTGCGGTGCAGGTTCTCCAAGAGGGCGTCGCGAAGCATGTTTTCGTCTGCGGTTTCGCGGATAACGGCTGGAATCTTGTCGAGACCGACCTCCTTGGACGCGCGCAGACGGCGTTCGCCCATGATCAGCTCATAAGAACCAGGGGCTGTCTCACGAACCACGATCGGCTGAAGCACGCCGAGTTCGCGAATCGAGTGAACCAGTTCGGCAAAAGCCTCTGGCTCGTAGTTGCTGCGAGGCTGCTTGGCGTTCGGAACAATCGAGTTGAGGTCTAGGTAGCCGAAGCGGGCTCCTGGCACGGGCACGAGGTTGTCGGCCTGGCTACCTGCATCGGCGAAAAACACGTCAATTGGGCGCTCTTCGGGCTCGGTCGGAATAAGGGCTCCGATGCCGCGTCCTAGGCCACTTTTTCTATCTGCCAAGTTGTGCTCCTCTGTTGGCGATTTCAATGGCTGCCTCTAGGTACGAAATCGCACCCGGAGAACGCCGATCATAAGAAATTACCGTCTTGCCGTAGCTCGGTGCCTCAGAGACACGGACGGAGCGCGGAATCACACTGTTCAAGACTTCGGTCGGGAAGTGCCTGCGAACCTCGTTTGCCACGTCGGTGGCTAGATTGGTTCGGCTATCGAACATGGTCAACAGCACGGTTGAGATGACCAAATCGCGATTTAGCTGCTTTTTGATCATGTTGATGTAGTTTTCGAGCTGCTCCACGCCCTCTAGCGCGTAGTACTCGCACTGAATCGGCACGAGAACCTCTTTGGCCGCGACCCAAGCATTGATGGTTAATAGGCCTAGGCTCGGTGGGCAGTCGATAAAAATGTAATCCGGCGGCGACATCGTGGTTTCGAGGTAGCTCTCGATCGCGGTTCGCAGACGTTGTTCGCGGGCAACCATCGAAACCAGCTCTAGTTCGGCGCCGGTGAGGTTGATGGTGGCCGGAACGCAGGTCAAACCTGGCATTTCGGGGCTGACCTTGATCACGCTCTCGAGTGGAATGTCGGCTACGAGGACCTCGTAGATGCTCTGAACTCCGGCGTGATGCTCGATTCCGAGTGCTGTGGACGCGTTTCCCTGAGGATCAAGGTCGATAACCAAGACGGTTAGGCCCTTGGAAGCGAGTGCGGCAGCGATATTTACGGCCGTTGTGGTCTTGCCAACGCCACCTTTTTGGTTTGAGATAGTGAAAATACGGGTTTTGGCGGGTTTGGGGAGCCTTTGGCTCTCCACCGAAGCCAGGCGTCCGGCGTTTTCATATAGCTCACGCGCAAGCGGAGTGTCTAATTCGTTAGGTTGTTTCACGTGAAACATCCTTCTGCCAACCGGTGGGTTGCGGGCTTACCTCATCGCGCCCGGCAGGGTAGCCAAGACCAGCCACAACGCTCGGCTTGGTAACCGCCGAGGCCTCTGCGGCCGAAATTCCCTGTTCTGAGGTGCTCAAATTCGCTCTCCGGTATGCATCTAAAGGTTCAGATTAGTCTAATTCTGACCACGGTTGTGGGGTCCGCCAAATACTCGGCACCGACTGTGAGTAAATCAAAGCTTTCAATGCCAAGTTTCTTAGTCAGTTTCTTCGCTTCGGCTATCTCTTCGCCCGCCTTAGAGCCTTTTAGGGCTAGAAGCTCTCCCCTGCTGTGGATCAAATCGACCGTTAGGCGCAGCAACTTAGACAGATTTGAAACCGCCCGCGCTGTAACTATGTCGTAAACACTGCCGACTTCTTCGGCGCGGGCTCGCAACACCTCGACATTGGTAAGTCCAAGTAACTCCACCTGCTGCCGAAGCCAGTCGGAACGGCGTTCCATTGGCTCGATAAGGGTGAAATGGGCGTTTGGTTGAACTATCGCCATCGGAATACCTGGCAATCCGGCCCCCGAACCTACATCGGCAACGGTTTTACCGTCGCCAACTAGCTGGGCAACCACGGCGCTATTCAGGATGTGGCGCGACCAAAGGATTTCTAGTTCGCGCGGACCAAGAAGGCCCAACGTGTCCGAATCCCTTGCCAGAGCGGCAGCATAGGCGCGGGCAAGTTCGATTCGCTCGCCAAAGATTTCCTTGGCGACTGCTGGTTCGAGTTCGACGCTCATATCTACAATCTTCTATGTTTCACGTGAAACAAAGAAAATGGCCGAGGCGCGAGCCCCGGCCAATTTCTAAGGCTAGTTACGCGGGCTTGACCACGATGTGGCGGTCTTTGCCCTCACCCTCAGACTCAGAGACCAAACCGGCCTCTGAAACCAGGTCGTGAACGATTTTGCGCTCGTATGAAGACATTGGCTTCATCGGAACAGCCTCGCCGAGGTCCTTCACCTTGTCGATGATGCGGTTAACGATGCGGGTGATGTCGTCGATGCGTCGCTGGCGCGAGCCACCTACGTCGAGGATCAGGCGACTGAAGCTGTTGGTCTTGACCTGAACGGCTAGGCGGGTGAGCTCCTGGAGCGCCTCAACGGTCTCTGGCTCCGAAATCAGACGAAGATTGCTGTCCTCTTCGGCGCTGATCTCGAGATATGCGCGTCCCTGACGAACATCAATGTCGATGTCGCCTTCTAGGTCAAAGATGTCTAGGAATTCCTCTAGATAGTCGGCGGCGATGTCGCCCTCGGCCTCTAGTGCCTTTACATCAGGGGTTTCAGAGGTGGCTTCTGCCGCTTCTTCTGCGACAACCACTTCTTCAACAACTGCTACTTCTGGGGTCTCTTTTTTTGGCATTGTTTCTCCTACTAGCGCTTCTTATTGCGCTTTTTACTTACAGGCTGGGCCCGTTGGCTGTTTTCGCGAACGATGTCGATGGTCTCGGCTTCGCTCTCGAGTTCTTCGATAACCTCGGCTACCTTGCCTTTCTTGGCAAGGCGGGTCTGGCGCTCTTCAAAGGCCTTAGAACCCGGGGTTGGCATGCGGCGGATAACGAAATACTGCTGACCCATGGTCCAGAAGTTCGAGGTTAGCCAGTAGAACATTAGGCCCAGCGGGAACGCGATGCCCGAAACCATGAAGATCAGCGGGAACGCGTACAACATGATCTTCTGGGTCTGCATGTACTGGCTGGTCTGAGTGGCAGCATTCTGGTTCTTGGCCATGATCTGCTTTTGGGTAATGAACTGCGAGGCGGTCATCGCGACGATCATGGTGATTCCGAGGACGTATACAGAGACGTTGCCATCAGCGGTACTTAGTGATTCCTTCAGTGGGGCGCCGAGAAAGACTGAGTCGTGAAATGACTGGGCTAGGTTGATGTCCATGAAAGCGACACCGGCCTTTGGCGGGGTGCCCGAAGCGGTCTTTAGAACGCTGAAGAGGCTGAAGAAGATCGGCATCTGCACCAGCATTGGCAGACAAGAACTGAGGGGATTAGAACCAGTGCGCTTGTAAAGAGCCATCTGCTCCTGCGCAAACTTTTCGCGAGATTCGCGGTCGGTTTTGCCCTTGTATTTCTTCTGAAGCTTGGCAAGCTCTGGCTGCACGAGCATCATGTTGCGCTGGCTCTTGATTTGGCGAACAAAGATCGGAATCAAGGCGGTTCGAACAACTAAAACAAGACAGACGATCGAAAGCACCCAAGTGAGGCCCCAGCTGCTTTGATCTTTAGCGCCAGGCACCAAAAATTGGAAGGTTGCGGTGAATACCGCGTGGAATGCGCTCAGAATGAGCTCGATAAGCCACTTGATGGGCCAGAGAATATCAGGCATCTGGTTTAGCCCTTTCTTCGTTGGGGTGTAACAAAACCGTTGTCTCTTACTAAGAAGGTGCCTGAGCCCGGTTTCACCGGATCAATACCGCCCTTAGCAAAGGGATTGCATCGAAGAATGCGCCAAGTGGTTAAAACCACTCCGGCAACGACTCCCCGTTGCTGAACTTGACCAAGCCCATAGGCTGAACAAGTCGGGTAATACCTGCAAACATCACCGTAAATTGGCGAGATGAATTTTCGGTAACCCTTCAAAAACAATATGACGCCATTGCGAGGTGCCAACCAGAGCCACTCCAAGGCTTTCAAACCTTGGGCTTTCTTTGCATGGTTTTCTCAAAGACTGTCATTACTTCTTCTCGAAGTCTATTCCAGTCGAGCTCTGCGGCGCCCGGTAAAGCGCGGACAACAGTTAGGTACTCGGCTGGATTGGTCAACAGCAATTCCCGCGCAATGGCTCGAAGTCGACGTTTGACTAGGTTTCGCCCTACCGCCCCAGCAACCGGCTTGCCCACGATAAAGCCAAAGCGGGCGTGAGGCTCTGCCTCATCCCGCTTTAGGTAGACGATTATGTGGTCGCTAATCTGCTTTTGCCCCTGCTTCATTGTCGACTTGAAGTCGGCGGCTGAAGTTAGGCGGTTCTCGCGTGCGAGCACCGGGTTAGCTGTTTAGGCCGAAAGCTCGACGCGACCCTTGCGGCGACGCGCAGCCAGGATGGCGCGGCCGGCACGGGTCTTCATGCGAGCACGGAAACCGTGGGTCTTTGCACGACGACGGTTGTTCGGCTGAAAGGTACGTTTGCTCATTGGTGATCACTCCAAAGCTTGATTTTTGGATCTTGGTTGGTAGCGGAAAATTCCGCCGAGTTATTTGCAATGCCGATCCAAGGCAAAGCAACCTCTTAAACCTATGGCATTCGGGGGCCCGCGGTCAAGTTTTTGACGAAAATATATTTGGGATCAAAAACCCTCTCACGGGCATTTGTAACAGTTTGGTTTAGACACGCCGATACGATTTGCTTTTCGCTCTGGATATTCGGTTGAATACCTCAGTGGCGTTAACCTACGAGGTTTTCCACAACCCAAATTTTAGTTATCCACAACTGTGCACAAGTCGATTAGTCTGTGGAGAACTTCTGGCATCTAGAGCGGCAAAGGGGATCACCGAATGGCTGAAGACGGCGCAACAGCTGACCTCTGGGTCGCAACGCGTGCCGCTCTCGCTGTTGATGATCGGATCAGCCCGGCCATGCAAGGCTTCCTGGATCTTGCCGAAGTACAAGGCGCTATCGGCGACAGCATTTACCTCGAGGTGCCAAACGATTTGGCCAGATCGATGCTGGATCAGCGAATCCGGCCAATAATCGAAGAGCTTTTGCGCTCGAATCCTGACAACCAAGAAATCTACAATTTCAGAGTCACCACCAACCCAGACATCGAGCCGGTTTTTGGTTCCACAGTAAACACTGTCGGCGCCGAATTTGACGAGGCGACGTCCACAGGTTCGGCAAGTTCCCCTGAGCCAGCTCGAACCCCCAATAGCTCCGGATTCGAAACCCGCCTGAACCCGAAATACACCTTCGACAACTTCGTCATGGGGTCGACGAACATCTTGGCCAGATCGGCAGCCTTCGCCGTTGCCGACAAACCTGCCGGCGCATACAACCCACTTTTCATATACGGCAAATCCGGCCTGGGAAAGACCCACCTGCTTCACGCCATCGGTCACGAGGCAATGAGTCTCTACCCCCGATTCAAGGTTCGCTATGTTTCAAGCGAAGAGTTCACTAACGACTTCATCAACGCGATTCGCAACAACAACTCGAACTCGTTCATCAACGAGTATCGCAACGTAGACATTCTCCTGATCGACGACATCCAGTTCCTGTCTGGTAAATCTGAGACCCAGGAAGCTTTCTTCCACACCTTCAACGCCTTGCACAACCACAACAAGCAGGTAGTTATTACCAGTGACGTGGAACCAAGCCAGCTGAGTGGCTTTGAAGATCGCATGCTCTCGCGCTTCGAATGGGGTTTGAAGACAGACATCCAGGCACCGGCTCTCGAAACTCGCATCGCGATTCTTCGCAAGAAGGCAGAAACCGAGAAGGTTAGGGTGACCGACGACATTCTCGAGTACATCGCGGAGCGAGTATCGAGTAACGTCCGTGAGCTCGAGGGAACCTTGATTCGGGTAACCGCATTCGCAAACCTATCGCGGCACCAGATCGACATGCCTCTGGTTCAGACGGTGCTAAAGAATGTGCCATCGGTTTCGGAAGACACCAGTGTCCAAGCGGCCGACATCATTCGCGCGGTGAGCGACTACTTCAAGATTTCTCCGGACGACCTTCACGGCAACTCTCGAGTGGCAGCTATTGCCATGGCCCGACAGATAGCGATGCACCTCTGCCGCGAGATGACCCCTCTGTCGCTACCCAAGAT
>CAIJJH010000153.1 GCA_903820955.1 uncultured Micrococcales bacterium | reverse complement strand
TCGGACGTCAAGGTCACCGGACAATCGCCGTTCTCGGCGAAATGGCCGAACGTGGGGAGTTTGCTATTCACGAGCACGATGCAATCGGCCGGCTCGCGGTTCGCCTAAACATCGACCAGGTTGTCTCGGTCGGCAAGGGCGCCAAGCTAATCCACATGGGTGCCAGCCAAGAGGGCTCATGGGACGGCGAATCGAAACACTTCGAGACGATAAACGAGGCTTTGCAGTTCGTTCGTGGAATGCTTGAGCCAGGTGACGTAGTGCTTGTGAAGTCATCGAAGTCGGCGAATCTGCGCCATCTCGGAGATGACCTAATGGAGGTTTCAGTTTGAGAGCGATACTTATGGCCGGCGCAATTTCGCTGGCATTTACGCTGTTCCTGACCCCCGCCTTTATCTGGCTATTCAAGAAACTCCAGTGGGGTCAATTCATTCGCGAAGACGGGCCAAAATCGCATCACACCAAGCGTGGAACCCCAACTATGGGCGGCATCGCCATCATCGGCGGCTCGGTCCTCGCGTATTTCCTTGCCAAGGCCATAAACGGCGAAACCCCGACAATTTCTGCACTTTTAGCGCTCTTCATGATGGTTGGGCTCGGGGCCGTCGGGTTCGTCGACGACTTCATCAAGACTCATAAGCAGCGAAGTCTTGGACTTTCTGGTTGGGCAAAAATCGCCGGCCAGGGCGTGATTGCCACAATATTCGCCGTCCTCGCAATTCGGTTCCCAAACGAACAGGGCATAACCCCTGCATCGCAGAAGATTTCGTTCACCCGTGACATTCCGTGGCTTGACATCGCCAGCTGGGGCACGGTGATTGGCACCGCTGTATTCATAGCCTGGATCTACTTCTTGGTGGCTTCGACCTCGAACGGAGTGAATATCGCCGACGGGCTCGACGGTTTGGCTACCGGTTCGACAATCATGGCAATCGGTGCCTACGCGATCATCGGTTTCTGGGAATTCAACCAGGCCTGCGACCCTTTGTTGAAAGTCGCCCAGTGCTACGCGTCTAGAGACCCCCTCGACCTTGCCGTTGTCGCCTCGGCCATAGTTGGTGCGCTAATCGGATTTCTGTGGTGGAACACCTCGCCGGCACAAATCTTTATGGGAGACACCGGCTCGTTAGGTCTAGGAGGTGCCCTGGCAGCGCTGGCGATTCTTTCGCGCACCGAGCTACTGCTACTGCTTATCGGTGGAATCTTCGTGATCGTGACCGGCTCGGTGATTATTCAACGCGTTTACTTCAAACTCACCAAGTGGTCCTCGGGAACCGGTAGGCGTGTGTTCCTGATGAGTCCGCTTCATCACCACTATGAACAAAAGGGCTGGGCTCAGATCACTATCGTGGTCAGATTCTGGATTATTTGCGGATTGTGCGTCCTCGGCGGCATTGGCTTGTTCTACATCGAATGGACTTACGGGTAATTGGGACGCATCGATGAACTCACCAGCTGGCACAGTGATTGGCGCGGGCTAAAAGTAGCTGTACTCGGCTTGGGGGTAAGCGGCTTTTCGGTTGCCGACACCCTTGCTGAGCTAGGTTGCGAACTTCGTGTATTCGCCGAGCGCGCCGACGCCGAGCAACTCGACATTCTCGACGTCCTAGGTGTAGCGCACTTCACCGGCCCGGCCGCCAGTGGCCTGCCAAAGGAGCTCCTGGAATTCAAACCCGAACTTTTGGTGACCTCGCCAGGTTTCAAGCCAGACTCAGAAATCCTGGTTTGGGCTAGGGAGGCAGGTGTGCCGGTTTGGGTTGACATCGACCTTGCCTGGCGCATTCGCGACAAGAGCGGAGAGCCCGCCGAATGGGTCTTGGTCACCGGCACCAACGGAAAAACCACGACGGTTCAACTAACCACCAGCATTCTGCAAGCAGCCGGGCTTCGAGCGATATCGTGCGGCAACATCGGGACACCGATTCTCGATTGCATTCGCGACCCAAGCGGGTTCGATGTCTTGGTCGTCGAGCTCTCCAGCTTCCAGTTGCACTATCTCGGTGAAGTATCACCGCAGGCGGCGGCGGTTTTGAACATCGATGAGGATCATCTCGATTGGCACGGCTCGTTCGAGGCCTACCGTGCCGCAAAGTCGAAGGTTTATCAAAATACCCGGCTCGCTTGCGTTTACAACGTTGGCGACAAAGCCACCGAGCAAATGGTGATCGATGCCGATGTAATCGAGGGTGCAAGGGCAATTGGCTTCACCGTAGGGGCTCCGTCGCTTAGTCAAGTCGGATACGCCTCAGACATCCTCTGCGACCGGGCATTCATCGAGGAGCGACGAGACGAGGCCCAAGAGTTGGCCACTCTCGACGACATCGCCGAAATTGGGGTGGTCACCCCGCACCTTTTGGCCAATGTGGCTGCGGCTGCTGCTCTTGCTCGTAGTTTCGGCATCCCAGCCGATGCCGTGCGCGAAGGGATCAGAAACTTCCGTCTCGATCGTCACCGCATCGAAGTGGTCGAAGAAGCTAACGAAATCACTTGGATCGATGATTCGAAGGCCACAAATGCCCACGCGGCAGCCGCTTCGCTCTCGAGTTTTGATTCGGTGGTCTGGCTGGTCGGCGGCCTTCTCAAGGGAGTCGATCTCCAACCCCTGATTTCGCGCTTTGCCAAGAAACTTCGCGGTGTCGTTGTCATCGGTAGGGACCGAGACGAGGTCATGGCGGCTTTGCACTCAAGTGCACCGAGCGTGCCAGTTATTGAGATAACAACCGAAGACAACGACGACGTGATGACTCAGGCCGTTGCCGGGGCGGCCGCCTTCGCGCGGCCAGGAGACGTCGTGCTTTTGGCACCTGCCGCCGCGTCGATGGACCAGTTCAAGGACTACGCCGACCGTGGCTTCCGGTTTACCGCGGCAGTCAAGGCTCTCGGGGAGCGTGATTCGCTTGGTTAGAGAACTCTCAAAACGACTATCGGATCGCGCCTTGACCGGAGCGAAGAGTTTTTGGTTTGGCCAGTCTGCGCGCTACTACACAATTCTCGTTATCGTGACTCTCTTGACTGGTTTCGGCCTAATCATGGTGCTTTCGTCCTCTTCGATTGACTCGATCAAGGCCGGCAATAACGGCTTCGCGATTTTCTTCAAGCAAGCGTTCTTTGCAATCGTCGGATTGTCATCGATGATGGCTCTTTCGAGACTTTCGTTTGACCGCTTGCGTCGGCTGATCTCTTGGCTTTTCTTAGGCTCCATCGGGTTGCAGGTTGCCACAGTCACGTTCCTCGGTTACTCGGTAAATGGCAACAAGAACTGGATAAACGTTTTCGGGGTGTTCAATGTGCAGCCATCCGAAATCATAAAACTGACCATGATTCTTTACTTAGCCGACTACTTAGCCCAGCGTGAAGATCAGAAAGACATTCTGCGGACCTGGGTAAATCCGTTCGCCACCTGCATCGTGGCAATAGGTTCGGTTCTCTGGGGCAAAGACCTAGGAACCGCGATGGTAATGGTGGCGATCTTGGTCGGAGTGCTGACCTTTGCGGGTTTGCCTCGAGTTTGGTTCTGGAGATTCACCGGCGGGTTGGCGCTTCTCGGTTGGTGGGCGCTAAACCTCGGTGGTTCGCGCATGGGGCGCATCAACGCTTGGCTGCACCATGACTGGCCAGATCCTATGCAATACAACTGGCAGCAAGATCATGCCGTTTGGGCTTTTGCCTCCGGGGGAATAACCGGGACCGGTCTTGGTAATTCTCAGCTGAAGTGGTCCTGGATTCCAGAGTCTGAGAACGACTTCATTTTCGCGATTATCGGTGAAGAAGGTGGTTTGCTCTTCGCCCTGGTCATCGTCGCCCTTTTCGTGTGGTTGACCTACAACCTGCTTTTTGCCTACGAGAACAATATGGATCCTTTCTCCCGTTACCTTTTGCTTGGGGTCATGCTCTGGATTGGCGTCCAAGCAACAATCAATATCGCCGTGGTTTTGGGCCTCTTGCCTGTTCTGGGCGTACCCTTACCGTTGATGAGCGCGGGTGGTTCATCGTTGATCATGCTTTTGTCTGCGGTCGGTCTTGCCCTAGGCGCCGAGCGGCAGTTTGGAACCATAAACCTGAGGCGGAATCGATGACAACCTACCTCTTGGCTGGTGGCGGCACGGCAGGCCACGTGAATCCTCTACTGGCTCTGGCCGATCAAATCAAGAAGCACGAACCTGGAGCAGAGATTATTGCTCTGGGAACCTCTGAGGGCCTCGAATCAAGACTCGTTCCGCAGCGCGGCTACGAACTGTTGACCGTTCAACGGCTCCCGTTTCCGCGCAAGCTAAACTCCTCGGCACTTAGGTTTCCGAGGCAGTACGCAGCCAACGTTGCTGCTGTTCGGGCGATCATTCGCGAACGTAAGGTCGATGTCGTTGTCGGTTTCGGCGGCTATGCCAGCGCGCCGGCCTATTCGGCGGCGAAAGCCGAGGGCGTGCCCTATGCCGTCCATGAGGCGAACGCCATGGCGGGGTTGGCAAACCGTCGCGGTGCCAAAAACGCTTCGTTGGTCGCTGTTGCCTTCGAAGGCACCAAACTGCCAGGTGCGGTCTTCACCGGAATGCCGTTGCGGCCCGAAATTGAGGCCTTGACTCTTGTTAGCGACAAGGCAGCAGCGAGAAAGCACTTTGGCTTGGACGAGTCAACCGTGACTCTTTTGGTAACCGGGGGCTCGCTTGGAGCGAAACGTATCAACGAAACCCTAGAGGCGTCTCGAAAGGTTTTGAGCGCAGCAGGAATCCAGGTTTTGCACATCATGGGTGGCAATAGCACTCTGCGCGAGGTTAGTGAACGAGGCTACGTCAGAGTGTCATACTGTGACCGAATGGAGCTTGCGATTGCCAGCGCGGACGTCGCCATCGCGCGTGCGGGGGCCGCCACGGTGTCCGAATTTTCGGCGGTGGGCCTTCCGGCGGTC
>CAIJJH010000152.1 GCA_903820955.1 uncultured Micrococcales bacterium | reverse complement strand
CGCAGGTTGCGTCCCAGTATTCAACACAGAGTCACCTGGCTCGATCGAATTCTCGGAATAGACTCTTAGCGATGGATGAGAACGAATTCGAAGAGTTTGAGCGCAACGCCGAAGTGGCGCTGTTTCGCGAATACCGTGACGTGGTCGCCACATTCAAATACGTGGTCGAGACCGAACGACGCATCTACCTGGCCAACGAGGTCGACTACAAGCGCGTGGACGCCGGCAACGACTTCTATTTCGAAGTCACCATGAACGATGTCTGGGTCTGGGACGTAAATCGAAGCGACCGCTTTATCAAGAGCGTCAAGGTGCTCACCTTCAAAGACCTAAACGTTGAAGAGCTATCGGGCAAGGCCTTCGAGCTGCCTAAGGATCTCGCAGTAGGCGAGTAGTTCTCCACAGATTCACCGCCGACTCGTTTCTTTCGGCATTTTTGGTCAGGCTTTTGCCATGACGAAACCCACGAGACGCCATGTCTTAGGCATATACGGCGAGCGCCTAGCGGCCGACTACCTAATTTCGATCGGTTACGAGGTGATTGAACGAAACTGGCGCTGCAGTTTCGGTGAAATCGACCTGATCGCTCGCGATAAAGATCGCTGGGTTTTCGTTGAAGTAAAAACCCGCAACGCGGCCGGCTTCGGTGAACCGCTCGAGGCCATAACCGAAGAAAAGCTGGCCAGGCTTCGCAAGCTCGTCGGCGAGTGGTGTCGGCTGAGGCAAGTTGCCGGAGTCCAGGTGCGGATCGATGCGGTCTCTGTCTTGGTAAATCAAGGGCATGTGAAACTCGAGCACCTGAAACAAATCTTCTAGTGGCACTAGCTAAGACCAAGGCGATGGCGCTGTTCGGCCTTGGTGGCACGCTAATCGATGTCGAAGCCGACATCTCGAGCAACCTACCCAACTTCATCTTGGTTGGCTTGCCAGACGCGTCACTTAGTGAGGCAACCGCCAGGGTTCGAGCGGCTTGCGCCAACAGTGGTCTCGCCCTGCCAGGGCGGCGAATCACAGTCAACTTATCGCCCGCCTCGGTGCCCAAACGCGGTTCTTCATTTGACCTAGCCATTTCGATGGCCGTGCTGGCGGCCAGCGGGGCTGTGAGAGTTGAGTCGGTCGAAGAGTGGTTGCACATCGGCGAACTTGCGCTAGACGGCACGCTGAGAGGCGTAAACGGGGTCTTGCCTTCTCTGCTCGCGGCAAAGGAGCTCGGTTGGCTCAAATTCATCGTGCCGGCAGACAATCTCGCCGAGGCCTCCGCAGTGCAGGGCATAACCCTTCAGGCCTTCGATCATCTGACTCAAGTTGCCGCCTTTCACGGTTCGACCGTTGAGCGCGTCTCGCCTCGAAAACTAGAACTGCTCGTCAAGGAGCCCGCTGGAACCTCACCGTGCTACTCGGATGTTTTCGGCCAAAGTGAAGTCATCGATGCAATGGTGGTTGCCGCAACCGGCGGCCATCACATCCTGATGCTCGGTTCGCCAGGTTCGGGAAAGACCATGATTGCCGAACGGTTGCCCTCGATACTTCCCGAGCTAACTCCAACGCAAGCAATCGAAACGGCCGCGGTTGAGTCGCTTTCGGGGATTCACGGGAGCATCAGTACATTGCCACCGTTTCGCGCGCCACACCACAATTCTTCGGCGTCATCGCTGATCGGTGGCGGTCTATCTATACCTCGGCCCGGCTTGATTTCGTTGGCCCACAACGGGGTGCTGTTTCTTGACGAAGCGCCAGAGTTTCAACAGCCCGCTCTCGAAGCACTGCGTCAACCGCTCGAGTCTGGCGAGGTATACATTTCGAGGGCAGCAGGTGTGGCTAGGTTTCCCGCGAGGTTTCAACTCGTCATGGCGGCCAACCCCTGCCCCTGCGGCTTTGCCTGGGATCCTGCCAAAAACTGCCGCTGTGTTGAACCCGCGAAGTCGCGTTACCTTCACAGGCTCTCGGGGCCGCTGCTTGACCGAATCGACATTTCTCTCAAAGTAAATAATGTGCCTAAAGCGCTTCAAAAAGAGCGCGGCCCTAAATCAAGCGACCTCCGTGAAAGGGTTATCGCGGCTCGTCAGGTTGGTAGGAGCCGGCTCGCTAAGACGCCGTGGCAACTTAACGCTCAAGTGCCAGGTGCCTATCTGCGAAGGCACTGGCGACCGGGGGCGGCAGTTTTGGCCTCGCTGGATGGGGCGTTGGAGCGAGGAACAATAAGCATGCGCGGTTACGACCGGTGCCTTCGCCTTGCCTACACACTTGCCGACCTAGATGGCAGCGATGTGCCCAGAGCCTCGCATATCGCGAGGGCAATGTTTCTGCGTGGTGCCGAGCTTGGTTAGCGTGCAAAAACTGTCCGCAGATGGCTTTTCTTCGGCCGCTTGGACGACCATAATCGAACCCGGCGACGAACTTGCCGGTTTGCTCATGTTGACCCTCGGCTCAAAAACCTCGCTCGATCTGCTGATTGCTCGTGCCTCGGCAAGAT
>CAIJJH010000151.1 GCA_903820955.1 uncultured Micrococcales bacterium | reverse complement strand
TCGAGCTTTTCGACCGGGCGAGTGTGAATCGCGCAAACGCTCTGACCCTCGAAGGCACCCTCGCCATCGATTAGGTCGGCTTCGGTCTTGTATTCCTCGCAACCAACGCAGTAGTTGCCCTCGTAGGAGCCTCGGTAGATGAAACCGGTGTCGTAGAGGTGCTGCAAGAACTTTTGCACGTTCTTTTCGTGACGAGGTTCGGTGGTGCGAATGAAGTCCTGGTTGTCGATATCAATCGTTTCGAGAAGTGGCAACCAGGAGTCGCGAACTAGCTGGTCGGCCCAGTCCTGCGGCTCGGTCTTGTTGGCAACTGCCGTGCGCAGGATCTTTTCGCCGTGCTCGTCGGTGCCGGTTAGCAAGAAGGCGTTCTCTCCGCGCTGTCGGTGCCAACGGGTCAAAACGTCGGCGGCAACCTCGGTGTAGGCGTGGCCGATGTGCGGAGCATCGTTCACGTAAAAGATGGGCGTCGTGGCGTAGAAAGACGCACCGTTTGGCGAGGTTGGCATAAGAACTATCTTAACGCTCTGGCTTCAAGTGCCGCTTGGTAGAGGGCGCTCTTCGAAACGTCATTTGCCCCGGCGACCAGTGCTACCGCCTGCTTCAACCCATTGACCTTGTCGGCGAGAACCTCGGCGACCAAAGACTCGATCGAAACCTCTTTGCGCAAAGCACCTGCAATCACGATCACCATCTCACCCTTCGGGTCAGTCTTCGCCCACTCGACAAGTTCCGGCAGAGTCGCCCGTTCGGTGTGCTCGAACTTTTTGGTGAGTTCGCGGCTCACCGTGGCTAGGCGTTCGGGGCCGAAAATCGTGGACGCATCCTCCAGCGCTTCTTTTATTCGGTGCGGGGATTCAAAAAACACCATCGTGCGTTGCTCCTCGGCGAGCGCTTGGAACGCCTTGCGTCGATCGCCCGCCTTGCGGGGCAAAAACCCCTCGAAGGTGAAGCGGTCGGTCGGCAGGCCCGAAACGGCGAGCGCCGAAAGCACGGCCGATGGCCCGGGAATGATTGTTACCTCAACGCCCGCTTCGACTGCGGCACGAACCAGCAGGAAGCCGGGGTCGCTGACCGTTGGCATTCCGGCATCGCTGACCACTAGGACGTCCGCGGTTTTCGCCAACTCGACAAGCTGGGTAACCCGTTCGGCCTCGTTGTGCTCGTGCAGGCTAAAGAGTTTGGCCTCGTGCCGAACGCCAAGCCCGTGAACCAGGTTGAGCAGGGTTCTGGTGTCTTCGGCGGCGATGTAAGGGAGCGTGGTTAACGCCTCAATCAGTCTTGGGCTCGCGTCCTGAAGATTGCCTATGGGTGTTGCGGCGAGTATGAGCACGCTCTATTCTCGCAAACTAGGCTGTAGCCGTGAAGGTTCTTGACAGGTTTGGCATTTGGCTGATTCTCGCGGTCGGTGCCTTTTTGCGACTCTGGGACCTCGGTTACCCGCACAAACTCGTCTTCGATGAAACCTATTACGTAAAAGATGCCTGGACATTAAGTGCAGTCGGCCACGAGCTTGCTTGGCCAAACAACCCAAACCCCGCCTTCGAAGCCGGCAACGTCAACGGTTTTTTGACCACCAGTGAATACGTGGTTCACCCGCCTCTTGGCAAGTGGATTATTGCCATTGGCATGCGAATCTTCGGTGCACAAAATAGTTTTGGCTGGCGCATCTCGGTTGCGCTCATCGGTATCGCTCTGATCTACCTGGCCTTCGCCGTTGCCAAACGAGTGCTCCGCTCGAAGCGCTGGGGGCTTTTTGTCGCCGGTCTACTGGCAATCGACGGCGAAGCGATTGTTATGGCCAGAACCGGGCTCCTAGACACGATTCTGGCCTTTTTCGTACTCCTCGCCTTCTACTTTCTGCTCAGAGACCTGGAGCACGAATCAGACACCTTCTGGCGACGCCCGTGGCTAATCGCAATGGCGTTGGCACTTGGCGCGGCAACCGCGGTCAAGTGGTCTGGCATCTTCTTCTTGGCTGCGTTTTGCCTTTACGTGGTCGGTCGATTTGCGGTTAGAACCAAAAACTTCTGGGCCACCGGTTACAAGGCGATCGCCACCTTCGTCCTCGTCGTGCCCCTAGCCCTCGCGACCTATCTGGCGAGTTGGGCAGGGTGGTTC